>JACMOA010000196.1 GCA_014378225.1 Deinococcales bacterium
AAGTGGACTTCGCCAACAGAGTCCGTGAGGTGCCGTTCTGCTCAAGACAGTGCCGCCCTGACTAAGACAACGTGTCCTTACAGAGTTCTATTCCTACCCTGATAAAATGAGCTATGAAACGAAGCGGCATCAGCAGCGGTGGGGTGGTCTTTCACGCAAACCAGGTTCTGATTTTGCAATACAAAGACGGCACCTGGACCTTTCCCAAAGGCCATCTCGAGGGCGAAGAAACAGAACAACAAGCGGCGGAGCGTGAAGTGCTCGAGGAAGCGGGTGTGCGAGCTAAAACCCTCGAGCAAATTGGCGAAACCCGATACACCAACAACCGGGGCGAGGCACGGGAAGTTCACTGGTTCACCATGAATGCCGAAGGTGAAAGCGTTAAGCTCGAGAGTACCTTCATGAACGGCGGATTTTTCGGCCTCGAGCGGGCCAGAGAACTGCTCAGTTTTCCAGAAGACCGAGATTTGCTCGAGCGGGCGGTTCTTTCCAGAACTTGGTCCAGAGGCCAGAATGCCGCTTTATAAGCTTGAGGGGATTTCGCCTGAGGTTCACGAATCTGCTTTTGTTGCGCCTGGAGCGAATTTAATTGGACGGGTCAGGGTGGGCGCTCGAGCGAGCCTATGGTTTGGGGTGGTGGCGAGGGGCGACACCGAAAATATCGTAATTGGCGAGGGAAGCAACGTACAGGACGGTGCAATTCTACACGCAGACCCCGGATTTCCCTGTGTGCTCGAGGAAAACGTGACCGTGGGCCACCGGGCTATTGTGCACGGAGCCATTTGTAAAAAAGGCAGCCTGGTGGGCATGGGCGCAATTATGCTCAATGGCTCGAGCCTGGGCGAAGGCGCAGTTCTGGGCGCGGGTGCGCTGCTGGGTGAGGGCAAGAGTGTTCCCGCCGGAATGCTGGCAGTGGGCATCCCCGCTCGAGTAATCCGTGAGGTCCACGCCCCAGACAACGCAGCACACTACCAGGACCTAAGCCAAAAGTACAAAGCTGCGCTCAAAAGGCTTTTTTAAACCCTCGAGTTAATTCTCTCGCACTGACCCACTTATCCACTCGTGCGAAGCTCCCCCCGCATGAGAACCCACCGAACAGGGTACAATCGCTCGAGTGCAGGTTAAAATTGAAGCTCGAGGAAACCCCATGACCGAGGTGCAACCCACCCTTTTACAACCGATGTTTAAAGATTCTCCGCTCACGCTGGGCCGTCTGCTGCCCGCAGGCAAGGCCGCTTATCTGGGTCTGCGCTCCAAATTTTGCGATTTGCGCTTGTTTTTTTCCGAACTCGAGGAGCGTGAATGGAGCGGACACCTGTACGCCACCGTCGAGGGCTGGCGTGCTCATGTGCTGATGCTCGAGGGCAAAGCCGTGGCTGCTGCCTGCCGCGAGGACGAGGGCGAGCTGGCGCTTTCCAGCGTGCAGGACATGTGGAACGCCGGAGCCACCCTGAGCGGATTTCGGCTCGAGGCCGAGATTGCCCGGGCCCTCACCGGAGTGCGCGGACCCGCCCTGCCAGAGTCTCCGCCTTCCGGGTTTTCTGGGGTCTGGATGGGCAGCGCTCAAACTGAACTCTGGCTCGAGGGCCGCGCCGTGGGCCGCCTGGTGTTGCCCTCAAGCGAACAGGGCATCTATCCTATGCCGGGAGAGGCCCGCTCCATTGCGCTGAGTGAACCGCTTCCCAGAGTGCTGCTCATTCCTCATGTGCTTACCCTGCGCGGACGCGATGCGCTCAGCCCCATTACACACACCTACGCCAGCCTACGCCGTGAGCTGGGTGGGGTGGCTATTGGCCTGCTCGAGCACCTGCGCGACTCCAAGCCTCTAAATTCGTACCTGACCGAACAAAACCTGGCCCCCACCGAGGCGGTTTTGCTGCTAGGGAGAATGGTAGAGTCTGGCTTTTTACGGCTCGAGGAGTAGGTGTTGGTGTGAAAGAGCTGTAAAGCGTTGCGTCTACGGCACTCCTAGAGTAAATGGCACTGTCTGTCTTGGCCCAAAGGCAGCACGTCTTGGATAAAGCGGCACCTAGCGGGCCTGTCCGCCTCTCGGGCTGGGCCGCCTACTCGCGTCTCGGCGAAAACGGTACTTTATGGGGTCTTGCCGCCTAGCGGACGTTCTGTTCAAAAGCCGGAGGTGTTCTGCTTAACCTGTTTCACCCAAACCCCTCGAGTAGAACGTCACCCCTTCATAATTTCGCTATACTTGTTCCTATGCGCGGTACATTGGGACTTTTTAACCTGCTCGAGATGCTTCAACTCCTCAACTCGAGCGGGCGCACTGGAGCATTGCTGGTAGCCCATCCCCGCTTCGGGGAATCCCGGATTTACTTTGTCAAGGGCCGAATTGTTCACGCCGCCCAGCGCAACGTTTTTGACGAAGGCGTCATTTATAACCTGCTCCGCGACGAGCAGGGAGATTTCGAGTTTCAGGCCGGACGCACCGCCCCAGAGGAAAGCATTCCTCTGGGCTTTGACGCGCTGATGTTTGCGGTGCTCAAGATGCTTCCTACCCAAACCCCCACCGACAACCTGGAGGGTAAGGACACCCTCGAGCGGGGAGGTTTGGGCCTCAAACTGCGGCTTCAGGTAGGACCCCAACTCAGCGGCCACCGGGTTGCGCTCAACGTGAGTCTGCTCGAGCGCTGGGAACTGGCTTTGAACCGTAAAGTTAAACGCATACGTCTGCGGCTCGAGGGTAGAGAATCTGTGGTTTTAAGCGTTCAGGACGACCCCAAGCTGGATTTGAAAATTCTGCTCATCTCGAGCGAGGCCCTGCTTTATCACAGCCTGAGTGCAGGCCAGAGCGTGCGGGTGCGTCCTGAAACCGAGAGCAAA
>JACMOA010000197.1 GCA_014378225.1 Deinococcales bacterium
CGTTGAGGGCCACGATGATGTCTTCGAATTTAATGTCCCCGCGCCCCACGCTACGAAAATCCCAGTAGCGCCTCGAGTCCCCAAACGAGGTATGTCCGCCAAAACCCCAGCTTCGCCGTCGCCGTGGCCCCACCAGACATCTTTCATGTGAACGTGAAAAATGCGGCTCGAGAACTTGCGAATGAAAGCGATGTAGTCCACATGCTGATAGCCCAAATGAGAGGGGTCGTAGTTGAAGCCAAAGCGTTCGTGGCCCTCCAATACCTCCAGAGCGCGTTCTGCACTAGCGATGTCAAAGGCAATTTCAGTGGGGTGAACCTCGAGCGCAAAGTTGACCTCGCACTCGTCGAAGACCTCGAGAATGGGCAGCCAGCGCCGTGCAAAGTCGTCAAATCCGGCCTGCCAGTAGTCCTGAGATGTGGGTGGAAAGGCGTAAAGGCTGTGCCAGATTGAGCTGCCAGTAAAACCATTCACCACTTCCAGACCCATCTTTTTGGCGGCCCTGGCGGTGTCCATCATTTCCTGGGCGGCCCTTGTCCGCACACCTTCTGGGTCGCCGTCGCCCCACACTCGAGGTGGAAGAATGGTCTGGTGGCGCTCGTCAATGCGGTCGCACACCGCCTGTCCCACCAAATGGTTGCTGATGGCGTAACAAGCCAGACCGTGCTTCTCGAGCAGGGCTTTTTTCTCGGGAATGTAGTTATCTTCCTCGAGCGCAGCTTTGACATCAAAGTGGTCGCCCCAGCAGGCCAGCTCGAGGCCGTCGTAGCCCATTTGTCTGGCTAAAGGTGCTAACTCTGCGAGCGGAAGGTCGGCCCACTGTCCGGTAAATAGGGTGACGGGTCTGGGCATGTGTGCTCCTTGTGGTGCTAGAGAATGTGGGTTTGCTCGAGGGGAATTATACGGTTCTTTTGTTTTTTGGGCGCTCGGAAGGCTCGAGGGTGAGAAAGTTGGAGGTTTGCAGGGCGAAACTACGCGTTCCGAAAATTTTAGAAAAGCACCGCAAACCAGAAAACAGCTCTCCCCCCGCACGCGGGGGGAGTTGGAGGAGGGTGAATTCCAGGCCGAATGAAAAACACCCACTCAACACACGTCTTCGGAGCTTTCCGCTCTAGTTTTAACCCTTCTCTCGAGCATCAAAAGCTCATCGCTGTTTAAAGCGTTTTTCACTATCATTGCGCCACCTCCGCTACGCTGCGGTTGGCTCCATTATCGTGAAAAACGCTTTGCCGTTGTCACTCGCTCCGCTCGGAAGTATTGAGCAAAAACGGCTCAATACTTCCGCAAAATGCTTTAGAACGGTGAATCCGGGTAATAAAAGTTCTTGGCGTTGGCCTTAGTCACCAACTGCGAGGGTAAAATGGTGCTTTTAGCCATCATTTTGCCAGCGGTGCGGGCTTTGACGGCCAACTCTACGGCTTGATAAATCATGCGCGGTGGGTAGGTGACGTTGGCGGTAATCAGCTTGTCGCCGTCCATTACCTTCTTAATCATTTCTTTCATGCCTGCGCCGCCCAGCACGAGTTTAATATCCTTTCGGTTGGCCTGCTGTATCGCCTTGAGTACGCCCACTGCGATGTCGTCGTCCTGCGCCCACACTGCGTCAATCTTGGGAAAGCGGGTCAGGAAATCCTGCATCACTTTATAGCCGTCGTCGCGGTTCCAGTTGGCGTACTTTTTATCCAGAATCTTGACGTTGGGATACTTGGACTTCATCACGCTCTCAAAGCCCTCGACCCGCTGGTTGTCAATAGGAGTGGCGATGCCGCGCAGTACCACCACATTACCTTTGCCGCCCAGTTGCTTGCCCACATACTCGGCGCTGACTTTGCCCAGACCAGGGTTGTCTCCGGCCACATAAGCGTCCTGAGCGCTGAGGTCGGACAGCGCACGGTCAACCACCACCACGTACACACCTTTTTTCTTGACCTCGGAAAGCGGTTTGGTCATGGCCGCGCCTTCGTGCGGCAAAATCACCAGGGTGTCAATTTTACTCGAGGCCACCATGTCCTGAATCTGGGCGGCCTGCTCACTGGTGTCTTTGGCGGTTTTGATGATGATTTTGCTGCCGGGGTACTGCTTCTCGAACTGGGCTTTGGCTTGGTTGGCCCAGTACACCACCCCGCCGGTCCAACCGTGGTCGGCGCTGGGAACCGAGATGCCCAGGGTGATGGGAGCGGCGAGTGCGCTCGAGCTGAACAGGGCAAGCGTGGCAAGAAGCTTCAGGGATTTCTTCATGTGTTTCCTCCGGGGAGTGCAGTCCTCGAGCGACCTCGAGTCTGTGGGGTGAGTTGAATTTGTAAGAAGATTTTAGCATTTCGAGTCTGAGAATGGGTGTGCGCTCGAGGGCGCAGATGCGGGCAAATTGGGGGCGATAGGCAAAGTGGCTTTGGAGGTTTCCAGCGCTCGAGGGTCGTGTTAAGGGTTACGCTGAGGGTGACGTGTAGAGGTGTGCTCATTTTTTGCTACCCCGCTGCAAGAAAGCCACCGCCACCAGAATCACGCCCTGCACTGCACCGTTGAGGTAGTTGCTGATGATGTTGGTGAGGTTGAGAATGTTGCCGATGGTTTCAAAAAGAATCGCGCCCACCACGGTGCCGAAGATGCGTCCACTACCGCCCTTGAGTGCGGTTCCGCCAATAATCACCGCTGCAATAGCGCTGAGTTCCCAGCCCAGCCCGGTGGTGGAGTTACTCGAGCCAAGTTGTGGCACGTACACGATGGTGGCGATGGCCACGCAAATTCCTTGCAACATGTAGGTGAGTATTTTGATGCGGTCCACTGGAATAGCCGAATAACGCGCCACCTGTTCGCTCGAGCCGATGGCCTGCACATAGCGCCCAAACACGGTGCGGTTGAGCAGCAAACCTCCTACCAGAGCCACCCCCAAAAAGACCCAGATGGGGTTGGGAATGCCCAGTAGGGTGCCGTAAAACACCGGGCCGTACAGGTCTCCTAGCTCTAAATTGAGCGAGATGGTGCCTCCATCCGCCAGAAAGGTGAGCGCCGAGCGGTAGATACCCAGCGTTCCCAGCGTGACGATAAAGGGTTCCACCCGGCCTTTAGTAATGAGCATTCCGTGTAGAAATCCGAACAGCGCTCCCATCAGTAAGGCCGCCAGAATGCCCACCAGAATACTGACCCCTGAGACTCCCAGACTGGAAACCACCGCGTTCAGGGTGAGAATAACCACCCCGGCCACCAGAGCAGCCATTGCACCTACCGAGAGGTCTATCCCCCCAGAGATAATCACGAAGGTGGCTCCAATGGCGATGATGCCAATAAAAGAGGTTCTCGAGACGATGTTGCTGAGGTTGGTTGAACTTAAAAAGTCAGGGTTGAGCAGGGTTCCCAGCACCATCAGAATGAACAAACCGATGAGGGGGCCAAAGGAAGCCAGATTGAACTTGCGAAGGGTTTTTACGGGAGTGGATACGGTCATGGCAGGTCCAGGGGGGTGTGGGTAAAAGCGGAGTGCGGTATCGCGGGGGCGACGCGCACTCCGGTGGCGTAGGCGATGACATCCTGCTCGGTGAGTTCTTGACCCTCGAGCGTTCCGGCGTGGTGTCCACTTCGCATGACGATGATGCGGTCAGCCATGCCCAGCAGTTCGGGA
>JACMOA010000198.1 GCA_014378225.1 Deinococcales bacterium
ACCACCAGCACCACCAGCAAAATAGCCAGCGCCACGCCTAAAAGCACCAGCAGCAGGGTCACGATTAGGTTGCGGTTCAGGGTATTGATACGGTCTGAGATTAACCTGTCCAGCACTCCTGTAGTTTGTGCGTGCAGCTTGAACAGTTCGTCTAGCGACTGGGTTGCCGCGATGAACAGGCTGGTTCCTGAACGGGGTGCGCCGCTGTTTTGGATAATTTCACGGGTATAGAGCGCGAGCAGAGTGTCTACATTTTGGGTTGCCGAGTTGGAAGCTGCTGTGAGCTGCGCTTTGACCGATGGGTTGGCCTCAGCGGCAAAACCATAGCTGGCTACAAGGTTTTCACTGAGGGTCTTGGCCTGTGATACCAACACTTGGATGAGAACCCGGTCTGCCGAACTGATTTGGTTTTGAGTGGAGATGCGAGCGGTATTTCCGCGTGCTTGACCGATAAACTCGGTCAGGTCGGGTAGCACGTTGACCACCGCGTTCATGGTGTAGAAGCTGTCGAGAGAGGGGTCCAGAATCAGGTTGGACCGATTTCCCACCTTATCAATCAGGGTCAGGATGTTGTTGACAAGAGTCGTGTGGCGCTGAAAGCTCTGTGGCGCACTCAGAGTGCGGCTGTCCACCGCCCTACGGAGCTGCTGCCAGTTGGTTTTCAAGGTACTGACATCCTCGCTCAACCCGAAAGCGTTTCCGGCCAACTGTGGAGCGGCCTCGAGCGCGGTGAGCGCGGTGTCCGCAGCGGTGGCCGAAGCCGTTACTGTTTTTTGAAAACTCGCGTCTCCATTGAGCAAACCGTTGCTCGAGCCACGGTGTTTTTGTAGCTCTTGTAGAAAATTTCGCAGGGGAGTCAGATACACCACACCGCTTCTTTCTTTTTGGGCAAAGGCAACGCCTTGATTCTGTTGATTAGCCAGCAGGCCCACCACAACGCCCAGTGGAATAACCAGCACGATGGTCGCTAGAGTGAGCTTAGTACCGATGCGAAAATTACCTAAAAAGCTGCCCCCTTCAGACTTCGGCGGCGTTTGGGGATTTGCAGGGTCGCGCACGGGTCGCGTCGAGGGTTCGGCAGTGGTCATCATGGCTCCTTGAAGTTCGGGTTTTCAGGCTCGAGAACTGTGTTGGTGAGGAAATTGTATGTGTTGGAGAACCGAGCTTAGACGTATTTTTTAATCACGCTCATTACGGCTTCGGCAGTGTAAGGTTTGGTCACGTAATCCACTGCGCCCTGCCTCTTGCCCCAGGCAATGTCGGTGTCTTCGCCTTTGGAGCTGACCATAATGACCGGAATATCCTTGCTGTTAGGGTTGCGCTTGAGCGCACGCAGTATTTCGTAACCATTGCGTCCCGGCATCACCACGTCCAGCAAAATCAAGTCTGGGCGCGCGGTGGCAATCTGCTCTTCGGCCCCCACGCCGTTCAAAATAGGCGTGACATTGTAGGAATTGGAGGTGAGAATGCTTTCCATCATCTTTAGCTCGGCGGTGCTGTCGTCAATAATCATTACTCGGGTCATGGGGTGCTCCTTTTAGGTGGGTTTCGAGGGTGTAAAAGCACGCCTCCGGCTGTCTTGACTTAAACAGCACCTTCCGGGCTAGGTCGCGGATTTTTAGTAATTAGTTCTTGGTCGGTTTGATTTTGGGCGCTCTAAAGCAGATTATCCAATGACCAAGTACTAAAACCCCGCTGGAGACGCAAAACTCAATTCGGCAATCGAAAGCGGGCCAGGTTCTGCTCGAGCTGACCCGCCAGCACTTTGAGGTTTTCGGCAGCGGCCTGTCCGCGCTCGACGGTAGAATTCGACTCCCTGGCAATTCCAGCGATGGTCTGGGCCACTTGTTGCACCTGTGCCGCGCCTTTTACCTGCTCCTGGGTCGCCAGCGAAATGCTCTGGGCCAGCCTTGCGCTGTTGAGCGCTAGTTTGGAAATGTCGTTGAGTCGTTCTCCGGTCTGGGTCGCTACAAGGTATCCGGCCTCCACCTGCTTCTGGCTCGAGAGCACCGATTGACTCACCAACAGCACGTCAGCCTGTACTGAGCGCACCAAAGTGGCCACCTGACGGGCAGCCTCGGCAGAACTGTCTGCCAGTTCGCGCACCTCTCCGGCCACAGTGTAGAAGCGAACCCCGGCTTCTCCGGCTCCTGCCGCCTCGAGCAGCGCGTGCAGGGAAAGCAGGTTGATTTGCGAGGCGATGGTGTTCAGGGTTTCGGCTACCCCAGTGATGTCGCTCGAGCGGGCCTCGAGCGAGGTCATGCGCTGGGCCACGCTCGAGACCTGTTCCCGAATCTGAACCATGTTGTTCAGGGTGTCCTGCACTGCTTTTGTTCCTTCTTGTGAAGCGCTGAGCGTCTGAGCTGCAAGCTGAGACGCTTCCTCGGCGCTGAGCGCGGTTTGACGGATGAGCGTGGAGATATCCGTCAAACTGAGGTTCACCCGGCCTACCTCGAGCACGGTGGCTTGCGCTCCCCTGGCGATGTCCTCGGTGGTTTCGGTCATTTGATTGGAGCTGAGGTTTACCGAGTCAGCGGTCTTTTTCACGTCTTTGAGGGTATAGCCCAGTTCCTCGGTCATCACGTTGATAGAGTCCACCACGTTGCCCAGAACGTCGTCGGATACGATGCCGCGCTGGGTCAGGTCTCCGTCCGAGATATCCATAGTGACGCTCAGAAACGCGCCAATGTTGCTTTGAAGTTTTTTGGTGCGCTCGAGTTCCTCGGCGTTGCGGCGATTCGTTTCGCGCAGCAGGTCAATCGAGCCGTTGACCTGACGGGCCAGCACTCCGATTTCGTCGCCGGTAATTAAACTGGCTTTCTGGCTGAGGTCTCCCTGACCCACCTTCTCTACCACCTCCACGAGCTGACGCACCGGGCGGGTAATTGAGCGCACAATGGCGGCAATCAACAGCACTACCAGAAGCAGCACCAGCACTACTGCCAGCAGTGAAAGGTTGCGGGCCTGCTCGAGCTGACCCACTCGAACCGCAATCAGGCGGTCCAGCACCACAACGTTCCGGTCGTAAATACCGTAAATCGTGTCAAGCGCTCGAGTTCCCGCATCATAAATCTGACGCACCGGGGTGGTGAGGTTCACCGTATTGAGTACCCGGTTGCTGTACAAGTTGACCAGCGCTTCCGTTTTGTCTTGAGCGCTCTGGCTTAGGGTCTCGAGGTCGGCCTTCAGGCTGGCGTTGCCCTGCACAGCGTAGCCCAGGTTGTTTTTCAACTCCTTGAGCTGACCTGTGGCCTGACCGAGAATGAGGCCCAGACTTGCTCGTTCAGCTTCGTTAATCAATCGGCTCGAGGCGATGGTGCTGGACTGCGCTTGCGCCCGACCCACTGACTCGAGCAGGTCTGGCAGGGTGCTTACCGAGGAGTTCATGGTGTAGTAAGAATCCAGGTCAGGGTCCAGAATCAAGTTGGACTGGTTGGCCACCGCGTCCAGAGTGGTTCGCAACAGCGAGATGATTCGGGTGTGAGCTTCCAGACTTCCGGGGGCGCTGATGATGCCCGCGTTGGTCTGGCCCTTGACCACATCCCATTGGCTCAGCGTCTCAGCCACCGCCTCGCTGATGTTCACCTGACTTTTGAACTGGGCGGACAGGGCCTCGAGCCGCTTTAACGTGGCGTCTACCGCTTTTCTCGAAGCGGCTTCTGCAGAAACAAAACCCCTGTCTCCAATCAGGACCAACCCGCTCGAGCTGCGGTGTTTTTGCAGGCTCTCGAGGGTATCTTTGAGTGGACTCAAAAATTGCACGCCCACCCGCTCTTTGTTGGAGAATGCCAAATCTGCGTTCTGACTCGAGACGTAGAGCGCCAGCAATACCCCAATCGGCAGGGCCATCGCCAACGGAATCAGGCCAATCTTGGCCCCTATCCCAAGTCGGCTGAATACGCCGCCAGACCGTGAACCCACGCTAGGGTTGCTCGGGGCTGCGGGTTTGAGTTGTGTGGGCTTAGCCGTGGTCATCCCTGCCTCCTTAGTGCTTTAAATCTGTGCCAGAAGCGTGCAACTTTATAACGACTCATCACTTGAAACCGGTTACTCAAAACGCTTTGCTGCTGAGCCTGAAAATTTTGAAACGTGAACCACTTAAACTGTTTGGTATTCAACACTGTGTAGCACGAAAAACTCGCCTAAACGCTGGTCAGGTTGAGGGCCTCGAGCAGACGCAGGCTCAGCAGGTAAACCGTCTGACCACCGTGCTCGAGCACGCCCTGAGTGTGTCTTGACAGTGAACCGGGCAGGGGAAAAGGGGTTGGACCCAGCTCCGTTGCGGAGGGTCCAAAGCCCAACACTTCTTCAAGCGCGAGCGCCCAGCGGTCTCCGGCATACTCCACCACCACGGCGTAGGGAGGCGCGAAACCTTCTTGGGGCAGCTCGAGGGCCGCACCCAAATCAATCAGAGGCATCACCTCACCCCCCACCGAAACGAGTCCCAACAGGGTTCGGGGCGCACGCGGGATGGGTGTGATGCGCTCGAGCGCCGTCACTTGCCGCGTCACCGCACCCTCGAGCGCAATGAGGGTATTTTCTACCCGAGCTATCAGTACCCTCCCAACCGCCATTTAAACCCCCTCGAGTGTGGCACGTTTAAAACCATACCTGCCCAAAATCTTCGCCTGGAAAACTTCACTACGAAACCTACTTTGAGAAACCTACTTTGAGAAACCTATATCGAGACTCATCCAATTTAACACGAATTACCATTAAAAAAACCTAAGAGCAGTCTAAAGGTTAACCCCTCGAGTGTCACTAAAGTCTAACAATACGCACAAACTTTCTCGAGCTGCGCGGTAAAATTACCCCACAGTATCCTAATTTATCTCAAGAGGCTGTAATCTTATTCTCGTGTTCTAATTTTACCAGGGGAGTGAGGCCCTGAATTTATAAAATGTTTGAAGGTTAGATGCAGAATCCAGATTGCAAATTTGGATAGGGTGTGGTGGTGAAGGTTCCCAGAACGCCACCTCGGATTCTGCTCGAGCACTCTCTATAATTGTTCTTCGTGAATATCTTGGTCATCGGTGGTGGTGGACGCGAACACGCGCTGGTTCTGGCGCTCAAAAAATCCGCTCGAGCGTCAAAAATTCTATGTACACCCGGCAACGCGGGCATTGCGGAAGTGGCTGAAGTTCTGCCCTGTGACCCTAATCCTGCGGCTTGGGCCGATTTTGCACTGCATCACGGCGTAGAGTTCACGGTGGTGGGGCCGGATAACGCCCTCGAGTGCGGCATTGTAGACGTATTTGAGGCTCGAGGACTTCCCATTTTTGGCCCCACACGCGCAGCAGCTCGGCTCGAGTGGTCTAAGTCTTTTGCCAAAGAGTTTATGGTCCGGCACGGTATTCCCACTGCTCGGCACGGGAGCTTCACCCACCTGTCGGACGCGCTCGAGTACGTGCGTCAGCAGGGTGCGCCCATCGTGGTCAAGGATTCTGGGCTGGCGTTGGGTAAAGGTGTAACGGTGGCTCACACGCTCGAGGCAGCAGAAAAGGCGCTCGAGGCCATTTTTGTGGGTGAATTGGGGGCCAGTGAATCGGAAGAAATGAGCAGGAGAGAAGTGGTCATCGAGGAATTCATGACCGGAATGGAAGTGTCCTGTCTGGCTTTCTGCGACGGTGTGCGGGCGGTGATGTTGCCGATGTCGCAGGACCACAAAACCATCTTTGAGGGTGATGTCGGCCCGATGACGGGTGGAATGGGCGTGATTGCTCCGTTTCCCCTGATGCCTGAACAGCTCGAGGAGATTCAGACCCGCATTATCGAGCCGATAATGCGCGGAATGGCGCTCGAGGGGACCCCGTTCAAAGGAATGCTCTATCCCGGCCTGATGCTGACCCCAGCGGGCATTAGGGTGGTGGAAATCAACGCCCGCTTTGGCGACCCCGAAGCTGAGTGCTTGCTACCCCTGCTCGAGAGCGACCCACTCGAGATTTTAGTGGCCTGCTCAGAAGGTCGGCTGTCGCCAGATTTGGTGCGTTTCAGCCCTGCCTCAAGTGCTGTGGTCGTGATGGCTTCGCCGGGTTATCCTGCCGGGTCCACGCGGGGAATTCCGCTAGAGCTACCTGAAGTTTTACCCAGTGGAGTAAGCGTTTTTCACTGTGCCACTGCCTTTGAGAGCAGTAGCCTCGAGAGCAGTGGACTCGAGAACACACAACTGGTCTCGAGCGGGGGGCGGGTGCTGGCGGTTCAGGCTACAGCTTCCACGCTCGAGTTGGCTTTGACACAAGCTTACGAGGTCGTTCAGAACATCGGCTTCGCGGGAGCGCAGTATCGCTGGGACATTGGATTCAGGCTGAGAGAAAAACGTTAATTTATTAACACTCGAACCATATTATTTAGCGTTGTCTCTAATTATACTCATTAAAATCAACTGGCAATCAGCTTTGAGAAAGGGCACAATCAGTTTTATATGATGAACTCTCGAAAAAATAGTGGCGTTAACGGACCTAAAGATAAAATAGCCGCTCAAGCAACCTCTTCTACAGAAGCGCCTGTTCACCACGCTTGGGGCTGGAAATTGGTGATTCTGCTCTCGAGCCTTTGGGTAGGACTGGCGGTGGGACTACTCTCGAGTGGGCGTTGAGATTTTGAGTGGTGAACTCTGAGTGACAAGCGTTGCGGCTCCAACTGTCTTGACTTAAGCGGCACTGTCTTGGGCAGAGCGGCACTGTCTTGGGATAAGCGGCACCTAGCGGGCCATCCCGCCCCGTGGGGCCTGCCCGCCTAGTGGGCCAA
>JACMOA010000025.1 GCA_014378225.1 Deinococcales bacterium
CCAATCAAAAGAAAATCCACTGTTTTCCCACTAACTTTGGTTACGCTGGGACCTGTAAACATAACGGTCAGTAGGAAATCCATGCCCATACCAGAAGTACAGGCGCTCGAGCCGTTGGTCTGGGTGCTGCCCATTCCTACTGGGCCGTGGCGCGGGGTTGGTTTGATGCCCAATGTTTTTGCGCTCGAGAGTTTTATGGATGAGCTTGCTCACGCAGCGAACACCGACCCACTCGAATTTCGGTTGAAGCATACCGATAACCCCCGCATAAAGGCCGTGCTCGAGGATGTGGGTAAGCGCAGTAACTGGAGTAGCCCCGCGCCCAGTGGCGTGGCGGTGTGCTTGGCGGTGGGAACGGTGGTGGAAATGGTGGTGGAAATTCGGCTGGATGACGGGGAAATTCGCGTGGAGCGGGTGACGGTGAGCATTGATGCAGGCATGGTTATCAATCCCGCCAATGCAGAGCTGCAAGCCAAAGGTAGCGTGATTAGGGGGCTGAGTTCTACCCTGCTCGAGCGGATTCGGATTGAAAACGGTGCAGTGGTGCAAAGCAATTTTGCCGATTATCCCCTCATCACCTTAAAAGCTACCCCTAAAAATATTGAGGTCTATTTTCTCGAGGGTGGCGATACCCCGCACGGGATGGGCGAACCGGTGATTGGTCCGGTGCCTGCTGCTGTTGCGAATGCGCTGTTCGCGCTGAATGGTCAACGCCTGAGGGAGTTGCCTTTGGTGCTGTCGTAAGTAGAAAGCAACGTTTTCCTCGAGTTGAAATTGATTTGTCAAATCAGTTTCTTGATTTCTCCAAAAGCCCGGTAAAACCCCCCCTTTGAGCTTTCACGCACTTCGGTGGCAACATAGCGTGCGCCTGCTTCGCGGATGTCGCTGGGAAACTGCACGCTCCAGCTCGAGTTGTAGCCGGGACTGATGGCCCGAATCCGCAACTTGTTGCCCTGACGGTAACACTCGAGCAGCACGCCCTCACTGGCGTCACGGGTGGTGAGAATGGGGGTGGGTGTAACCGCTTGGATGCTCGAGCCTGCCAGCACCGTTTTCACGTCGGGAACCTGCCCTGTTTTGGCCGCTTCAATGGCACTTTCAGAAGCGTCAATGCAGGCCAGACTGCCGTCCGAGGTAACGATGTAGACCCGCTCCCCGTGGTACTGCATACTCAGGGCGCTGCCACACCCGGTGGCCAGTTTCCACAGGCGCTCCCCGCTCGAGCTGAAACAGTAAACGCTCGAGACGGTATCGGCGGCAAAGATATACTTTCCGTCTGGGGAGGCGGCGTTGCTGGGAACCCCTGCGTCACACGTACAAGTCGCCACCTGCTCCCCTGTGGTTTTCTCGAGGACGTACACATTTTTATTGCCACAGCCGGGATAAACGAAGTCCTGGGTTTGCCAGCCGAACAAAACGTTGTTTGTAGCGCTGTGCCAGACTTTTTGTCCGCTCGAGCTGTCATAAGCTGTAACTCCCGCGCTGGTGCCGTGATAAACTGCTTTAGCATCGGTTCGTACCATCCAACCGCTCGAGCCACCTGAATTGACATTCCACACGAATTCGTCGTTGTGGTCTACCAGAGTCAGGCCCCCATCGTTGTCCGAAATTGCCAGCAGCGCATCAAAGATATCCAACCAGTAAATGCTCACATCATCCGAGATTTCGTAAGCCACTCGAGGGACTTTACCGTTCAGGTCGTACACTTTGCCATTGTCGCATCCGGCATACAGAAAATCCCCGTCTTCGATGATGCACTTAACGCCATCGGGCAGTTTAAAATGGGCCTCTACCACTCCCTCGAGCGTCAGGGCGTACACATCGCCCTGCTGGTTGCCCACCCAGGCCCTTTGAGAAGTAACGCAGATTCCAAACGCCGTAGACCCGGTGTTAAATTTCCACAATACTGGAGCGCGTTTGGTATTTGCCGCCGCCCTAACCTCGCCCGCGCTGGCCGTGAAAGTGCGGCGAACTACGGTGCGTTTTTGGCGCTCTCCCATCACCGCCTCAGTGTAACCCCCGCGTTTCTTTTCCCTCACCTTTTTTTCGGCCTCGACCACAGCTTTTTCAAAGCTTTCGAGCGTCTTTTTAGAGCTTTGACCCGCTTCACCAATCCGACCATACCGGAGGGTCAACTCGAGGTTCTGCACCACAACTTCATAGAATTTATGGCTGCTGCCGCCGTCTTCAGAAAGCTCGAGATACCAACGTTTTTCGGTCATGGGAAATACTTTAACATTTTGCTCCTCATATTCGGGTGTGCATACTGTCTGAATTTATTTCTCGAGCTGCCAGTCAATCGGAGTTTGACCCGCGTTCTCGAGCGCCAAATTGATTTTGGAAAAGGGTTTAGAGCCAAAAAAGCCCCGGTCCGCCGAAAGGGGAGAGGGATGAACCGACTCGAGGATAAGGTGTTTCTGCCCGGTAATCAGCGCCTTTTTCTTCTGAGCATACGCGCCCCACAGCACAAAAATCACCTCAGTCTGTTTTTCGTTGAGGGCGCTTATCACCGCGTCGGTGAACTTTTCCCAGCCCTTGGCCTTGTGCGAGTTTGGCTCACCCTGGCGCACCGTGAGCACTGCGTTGAGCAGCAAAACCCCTTGCTGCGCCCACCCCTCGAGAAATCCGTGTTTAGCTCGAGGGATTCCTAAATCTGCGTTGAGTTCCTTGAACATATTGAGCAGGGACGGCGGCGTGCGAACCCCTTTCTGAACGCTAAAACTCAGGCCGTGTGCCTGACCGGGGCCGTGGTAAGGGTCCTGACCCAGAATGAGCACCCGAACATCCTCGAGTGGGGTCAACTCGAGCGCCCGAAAAACGGCCTCAGGAGGTGGGAAAACGGTTTGGCTGGAGCGTTCCCCCTCCAGAAACGCCTCGAGCTTGGCGATGTAGGGTTTTTGTAATTCCCCCTCGAGCGCGGGTTTCCAGGATTCGGGCAGAGCATCAAAAATCGACATAAACTTATTTTACAGCCCTTCGCCCTATTTCTCGAGCGCCCAGTGCATTTCCAATGTTTTGAGCGTACTTCTCGAGTGTAAATTGTAAACTGCATACGACATACTGGGTCCGTTGGAAGACTCGAGGGATGGACATAACGTTATGTCCATCCCTCCAGTTTCTGGTTTTACCCGCCCAGGACAGTATCTATCCCTTAACCCTGCAAAGTTGCTCGAGAGTCTATCGAGTGGGTTAGGTATTGCGGCTGCGTTCGCGCATTCGAGCGGCTTTGTCCTTGATTTCGCGGAAAAAGTCCGACTCTATGATGTCTTCTACCTGCTTCTGACGCTTGGTTTCGTCAATCTCTATCAACAGTTCCTGTACCTGCTCTTTGAGCGTATCTTCGCGCCCCTTGACCTGGGTTGCCATGTTTTCAATGATCAGGGCCAGGGTGCTCACCTCGTCTTGCACTCGCGTGTTGTGAATGCGCCCGAGGTTCTGGTCGTACTGCCCCCGCCCGATGTTTTTGGCGGCGGCTGCCAAGCTAAGTAGGGGGCGGGTGATGTTGGTAGCCACCAGAAAGACTACCAGGGAAAACAGCAGCAGCACAACTCCGAAGACCGGAATCACCGTTTCGCGCACTTGTTTCTGAACCCGCTCTACCGCCGCCGCACACATGTCAATCCCTACCGCCGCCACGATGAGGCCGCTCGAGTTGCGGACGGGTGCGTAACCGGACAACCAGGTTCCCCAACTGTCGGTAAAGGTTCCCACATCCACGGTGGCTTCGCTTAAACCATTAATCATCCGCGACCCCGCCGGGTCGTAAACCTCTCCTAGTGCCGGGCGGTTAGCCTGAGCCAGCCGACAGCTCTCCGGGGCCAGGTTGCGAACTATTTCATCGGCCACGCTGAAGGATAGGCCGGGAGCCACCGAGGAACTGACGATCAAGCGCACCTTCTGGGGGTTTTTGGGGTCCTGAACATAGGTGTAAAGTCCACTGGCTTTGGGGTTTGTACGCCGCACCGAACGAAGGTAGGCGCTTATTTTTTTGTAGTTGGTGTCGTCAATTTTGCCGCTTTTAACCAATTTCTGGTGTTCGTCCCCGTTAATGCCCAGCGCGGTAGTCAGCGCGGCAGCGTTCACATCACGTTTGAGGTTGTCGGTGGCTACGTCCCCGGCGAAGCGGTAAAGCCACACGAAAATTCCCACCGAGGCCAGAAAAAACAGCAGCGTGAACACCAACAGCAGGCGCGTCCGCAGGCTGACAAAAGCGAGAAATCGGCTCGGTGCGGGGGTCTGTAAGTTGGGGGCAACTACGGTCATCAGGGGTTCCTCGGCAGGCGGTTTGGATAGAGACGCGAGTTTAGGCGGACTTCAGGCCAAATAGAGTTCAGGTGGGGTGGAAAGGAGAAGAAGCACGGCTTTCGAGCGTTTTCAACGATTGGCAGGCGTGAAGAAAGAGTGGGTCGTCGCTCTCGAGTCGGTAATAATCCAGGTAGATTCCCTCGAGCAGCACACAACTTTCCCTGAGTGTAAGCGACCCTTTAGGCAGGGTGAGTGGGTTGGGCGGGTGAAGGGTCGGTTCAGTTTGGGCCGGATAAAAAACCAGTTGCATAAGTTTAGGAACGATGTCTTTCAATTGCTCTGGTCCCACATAAGACACGCCGCGCAGCATAGGTGGCTCGAGGTATTCGCCCTCGAGTAGAATCGCTCCGGTTTTTTGCGCGAAACTTTCGCGTCTTTTTGCGTCCTGCATGGGTTCTACCTCTACCAGATGTCCCAGCGGAGGAGGTTCGCCCCGGTCCATAGCGTCCAGCGCCAACTGCTCGAGCGCCCCACGCAGCAACCACGCTCCTACCCCCCCGTGTTGATAACCCTGCTCGAGTCCACGAAACGCGCCCAGCCCAAAGCCGCTTCCTCCACGCTGTGGGCTGACGTAGTTAAAAATCTGAAATCCTATGATTCCCTCGAGCAGTTCTGGACGTCCCAGAGGGTACTCGTAAGCCGGGTCATAAACGGCCCAGACATGTCCCACCGCGTGGGGATGCTCTGGGGTATGACGCTGTGAACAAGCCCGAATGTACTCCCTGTAGCGCCGATACTTGGGAAACAAAGTCCAGAACAGCTCGAGCACGCGGGTCAGGTAGGGTGAGTTTGGGCCGAATACGTCCAGCAGCATGACTCCCAGCGGGCCGATGGGTTCACTGAGCCGGGGGTCCGGGTTTGCAGCGTAAAGCAGGGGAGAAGGAGAATGCAACATCAGAACTTCAGCCCGTCTAGGACGCTTTTGCGCTTGGAGCGGGTCAAACGCCAGTTGAGCAGGCTTTTTTCGTAACTATCGCGCAGGCGCAGCGAGAACCATACCGCCCCCAGCGCGGTCAGCAGGGCTAAAATGAGATAAAGGCGTGACCCGATTTCCTGGTTCAGGATTCCGGTCTGCTCGAGGCCCAGAAAAACCAGAATCACCAGGCTGCCCACCAGGGTAGACGCCGCGTAAACAAAACTATTGATAAAGCTGCTGATGCGGCCCCGGCGCTCGTCGGGAACGAGTCCCAGCACCACGCTTCTCGAGGGATGGTCCCAGCCCCACTGTACCACTCGAGCGATGAATTGACCCGCCACGACCACCACAAAGGCTGGGAAAGCTACCATGACTAATAGGCTCAGGCCTAGGGTGAGCGGCAACGCGGTGAACGAGCGCTTGAGTTCGGTGTGTTTGACTAGAATGCCACTTAAAACTCCCTGCACCAGCCAAAGCAGGCTGTACAGCAAAATCTTATAGAAGCTATAAAAGGTTTGAAAGTCCGAGGGCTGGCCTGTGAAGCGAGCGTCCACGGCGCGTAAAAAGTAAAACTCGAGGATGGTGAAGCCCAGACCTGCTAAAAAGATGGTTATGGCTAGATTACTAAAAAGCGGAACATTCTTGAAAAAGTCGCTCCATACGTGCAGGTCTTCCTTGAGTTTAAGCAAAAATTTGGAGTCTGTTGGAGATTTGGCGACGTTGCGGGCGCGAACGGGGATGCGGGCCAGGGTCAGACGAATCAGCAGCAGGGATAATCCGTACAGCAGGGCGGTCATAC
>JACMOA010000199.1 GCA_014378225.1 Deinococcales bacterium
AAGTAAGGCAGTGGAAACCACAGCGCAGCGGGTCCCAGGCCCTGACCGTACTGAGACTGGAGCAAAATTTGGTCCAGCAGCTCGAGCAGATTTAGCAGCCCAAGACCACCTAGCCCCACCATCCAGACGGTGTTCAGGCGAAGCCAGCGCCAGCGCAGCGCCACGAATAAACCCGCCAACCCCACACCCATGAACGGAAGCACAAAGCGGGCCACCAGGGTGTGATGTCCGGTGGCCACCATCACGCCCCAGACCACGAAACACATCACAACTCCCAGCGGCAACACTAAAAGGGTGGCACGGATGCGGGTCCCCTCGAGCGGGTCAAAGGGGTCCAGAGGGGTGCTGGCAGAGGTTTCCTCGCTGGGATTCATAGGTGTCATAGGAGTGTGGGGGCGCAACCTTACGCAAAAATAAAAGCTAAAAACAAGCAACGGAAACCGCGAGAGATTAAGAAGACAGCCATCTAATTCTAACCTTTTGCTCAAACTGTGGGTTGGGATGACGGTGACAAACCACTCTCATTAAGATTGATAATAGTACACTCAACTCTCTTGACGGGAAAAGCAGCGAGGGTTATGATGATGGGCGTGATAGACCTGCTAAGGCAGGCTCGAGCAGATATTAGGGTGAGTACGCTCTCAAGAAACATCTGGTTCACGAAATATTTGGGCAGTGTTGTTTTATATAGTGTGCCTCACTCTAAAATATAACCTTCAAGGAGAACCTCATGGCCAGAGCAGTCGGAATAGATTTGGGAACCACAAACTCGGTAATTTCGGTGATGGAGGGTGGAAAGCCTGAAGTTATTGTCAACAGTGAAGGCGGACGCACCACACCTTCTGTAGTGGCTTACAAAGGCGAAGAGCGTCTGGTAGGTCAGATTGCCAAACGTCAGGCGGCGCTCAACCCCACCGCCACTATTTTTGAAATCAAGCGCTTTATTGGGCGGCGCTGGGACGAAGTGCGCGATGAAGCCAATCGTGCGCCTTTCAAGGTTAAGGAAGGTCCCGGTGGCTCTGTCCGCGTAGAAGTAAACGGCAAGGATTTAGCCCCAGAGCAGGTGAGCAGTGAAGTGTTGCGTAAACTGGTGCAGGACGCCAGCGCCAAAATCGGACAGAGCATTGTGGACGTGGTGATTACCGTTCCGGCCTATTTTGACAACAGCCAGCGCGAAGCCACCAAGCAGGCGGGTGAAATTGCGGGTCTGAACGTGCTGCGCGTGATTAACGAACCCACCGCTGCGGCCCTGGCCTACGGACTCGAGCGCAAAGGCAATGAAACTGTTCTGGTCTTTGATTTGGGCGGCGGAACCTTTGACGTGACCATTCTCGAGCTGGGAGACGGCGTATTTCAGGTGCAAAGCACCTCCGGCGATACCCACCTGGGCGGCGCGGACTTTGACCAGCGCATCGTGAGCTGGCTGGTGGCCGAGTTTAAGGCCGAGCACAACTTCGACCTTCGTAAAGACCCCCAGGCCCTGCAACGCCTGATTGAAGCCGGAGAAAAGGCCAAGATTGAACTCTCTAGCAGCACTGAAACCACCCTCAGCCTGCCTTTTATCACCTTCGACCCAGAAACCCGCACACCGCTGCACCTCGAGCGCACCCTGACGCGGGGCAAGTTCGAGGAGCTGATTGGAGATTTGCTCAAGCGGGTGCGCGAACCGGTGATTCAGGCGCTCAAAGACGCCAAGCTCGAGGCTAAGGACATTGACGAGGTGATTCTGGTAGGAGGTTCCACTCGAGTGCCTGCGGTCAAGCGCATCGTGCAAGACATTACGGGTAAAACCCCTAACGAGTCTATAAACGCAGACGAAGCGGTGGCGCTGGGCGCAGCGGTGCAGGCCGGAATCATCCTGGGAGACAGCGCTCTGGGGGACATCGTATTGGTAGACGTGACCCCACTGACGCTGGGTGTAGAAGTCAAGGGCGGTATGATTGCGCCGCTGATTACCCGCAATACTCAGGTTCCAGCCAAGAAAACCGAAACCTTTACCACCGCCGAAAACAACCAGCCGGGTGTAGAAATCAACGTGTTGCAAGGCGAGCGTCCGATTGCCAACGACAACAAGAGCCTGGGCAAGTTCAAGCTCGAGGGCATTCCCCCCATGCGGGCGGGTCAGGCCCAGATTCAGGTCACGTTCGATATTGATGCCAACGGCATTCTGAACGTGACCGCCAAAGAAACTACCACGGGTAAAGAGTCCAGCATTCGCATCGAGAACACCACTACCCTGGATAAAAGTGAAGTGGAGAAAATGGTGCGCGAGGCCGAGCAGAACGCCGATGCAGACCGCGTGCGCCGTGAGCACATCGAGAAGAAGAACACCCTGGACAGCCTGGTAGTGCAGTCCCGTCAACAACTCGAGGACAGCCCAGATGCCCCACAAAACCTCAAAGACGCGCTGCAAACTGTGGTTAATGACGCCCAGAGCGCTATTTCTGCGGATGCAGACAACGCCAGATTGGACGAACTGAAAGGTCAGCTCGAGGAGGCGTTACGTAACCTGATGCAAGCAGCTCCCCAAGGCGGCTCGAGCGAGGGTGCCGAAGGCCAGACCAAGCAGGACGACGTGGTGGACGCAGACTTTAAGCCTGCGGATTGAGCATAAGTGCGCTCGAGGGACGTTTTCGCTCGAGTGCGGGGGAGCGGGGAGCAGGGGAAAAGAAAGACAGGCTCGAGCGCCCGCTCCAGCACAAGCTTTCTCCTCTGCTCTCCCGCTCCCTACTTTTTCGCCTGCCGACCTTCCTAACCCAAGCGCGTAATCTAAACTAAAACCATGTTCTGGAGAAAAAAGATGACCCAACCTGAAAACACCAGTCTCGAAAACGAAATTCTCGAGCCGGAAAATTTAGAAAATACTGACCTCGAGCATAATTTAGCCCATGACTTAGACACCGAGAATCCTAACCCGCTCGAGGGGATGGACGACACTATGATGGCCCAAGTGCAGGAAATGATGGCCAAAATGCAAAAAGCCGACGACCTCGAGCGTGAATTAGCAGAACTTAAAATGCGCTACAACCGCTTGCTGGGAGATTTTGACGGCTACCGCAACAGAGTCGCGCTCGAGTCCAAAGAAGCAGAAGCACGAGGCATTTCCAAGGCTGCTGAAACCCTATTTCCAGTGATGGACGACATGGCCCGCGCTGTGGAGTACGGCAAGCAAAACCCACAGGGGATTGTGGACGGGCTGGGAGCGCTACAAAGCAAACTGGTCAAACTGTTTGAAACCCTGGGCCTCGAGCAGACTGGAAAGACGGGCGAGCAGTTTGACCCGGCGTTTCACGAAGCGCTGCAAGTAGTTCCTGGCCCCGAGGACGATACCATCGTGGAAGTGTTTCAGACAGGCTTCCGCATGGGTGAAAGGCTCATTCGGCCCGCTCGAGTGGTAGTGAGTAAAAGTGGCAATTAGCGGTCAGCGATTAGCAATTAGCTTGCTCTTATGTTTTGTACCTGTGTTTACGTGAACTTACACTGACCAATAAAACCTACTACCGTGCTGATTGCTGCTCGCTCATTGCTAAGTACCCTCCAAAGGAGGAAACATGGCTGACTACAAAGATTATTACGCGACTTTAGGCGTCTCCAAATCCTCGAGCGACGACGAAATCAAGAGCGCGTACCGCAAGCTGGCCAAAAAGTATCACCCAGATAAAAACAAGAGCGACAAAGCCGCACCGGACAAGTTTAAGGACATCAACGAGGCTTACGAAGTCCTGAGCGACCCAGAGAAAAAGCAGCTTTACGACACTTACGGCTCGAGCGGGGGCATTCCGCAGGGCGCGTATGGCGGGGGCGCTGCAGCGGATATGGGCGGCATGTCCGATTTCTTCCAGCAGTTTTTTGGCGGTGCAGGCGGAATGGGCGGCAGGGGGGGTGGAAACTTTGGCCCCAGTGGAATCAATCTCGAGGAGCTGTTTGGAAACGCCCAGGGCGGTGTCCGGCGTCCGGCCCAGCAGGTGACGGGTGAGATTTCGATTCCATTGCGCGACGCTTTTGTGGGAACGGTTCGAGCGGTGCAGATTAACGGCAAACGGCTCGAGGTCTCCATTCCCGCCGGAACCCGCAGTGGTCAGAAACTGCGTCTGGCAGGTCAGGCTCCGGGCGGTGGCGATGTGATTCTGACCCTTACCCTCGAGCGCGATTCCATTTTTACACTCGAGGGCGACGATGTGCGGGTCTCGGTTGAATTGCCCATTCCAGTGGCGGTTCTGGGCGGAAAGCAGCGGGTTCCTACCCTGAGCGGAAACGTGGACCTAACCATTCCCCCTGGCAGCTCGAGCGGCAAAACCCTGCGCCTTAAAGGTCAGGGCTGGCCGGGTAAAACAGGGCGCGGCGACCAGTTGGTACGGCTCGAGATTGGGGTTCCCAAAAGTTTGAGTCCTGAAGAACTCGAGTTGTACCAGAAGCTCGAGGCGCTGAGAGGGGTTAAGGCGTAGAATAGAGCAATGGAATCCTTGACTCTCGAGAGATTATTGGCAGATGCTAAAAAACTAGGCTCTCAAGACGACCATTGGAGTCGCTCTTACAGAGCCTTTTTAATGTTCTTTGAACGGCAGAATTCCATCACAT
>JACMOA010000200.1 GCA_014378225.1 Deinococcales bacterium
ACGCACCTCTCTGCTCACCGCGCCTAGCACGGCTCGGCCCGCCACCAAACTCGAGTTATTGCCCAGAGAAATAGCACCCAGTAACTCTCCGGGCTGGCGAACATCCTCGGCACTTTCACTGGGAAAGCGCACCGTTACCTTGCCTGCGTCTGGCCCCCGAAACCGCAGCGCGAAGGGGTCGCCAGGTTTGAGCCACTCGGGAGCCGTCACCTCGAGCGAACCCCACTTGAGGGTTTGCACCGCAGGTTCTTTAGACACGCTCGAGGGCGGTGTTTTGAGCGGAGTGGGGGTGGGAGGACTCGAGGCCGGAGTGGAGGGAGGTGGGGCCTGTTTGCCCAGCAGCAGTATTTGGCCAACCTTAACGTTGTCACCGGTCAGAGCATTGACGCTCTTTAAATCTGCCACCGAAATCCCGAACTGGCGGGACACTTTGGACAGCGTATCCCCGGCCTGAACCGTGTACGTGGGTGCTGTGGGGGTTGGGATTGAGACCGCCAGACTCAGGCTCGAGAGGATGCAGGCAAACAGAGCCACTTTCTTCATACGCTCGAGTGTATCGGCTCGAGCGCCCCCAATGTTGAGTGCTATGAGGACACGACGAGACTGGAGGATATAAACCGCAAACTTCAAACGCAGAACGCCAAAGACGGGTCGGCGTTTGACGTTTGCGATGGCTTTTAGCCTGTGTACTGGGTCTGATACGGTAAAGCCTGTCCCACCAGGGGAAACTGCATTGCCTTGAACGCCGCAAACGGAGACATCCTCGAGCGACTCAGTTGAAAAACCGTGATTTCTGGGGTTTCGAGCGAGGCCAAATTGTCCAGGCGCACGGTGCAGAGCTGTCCGGTTTGTACTGCGCCCAAATCGGTGTAGATATGCTGTCCTACCCGTGCGGGCTTGCGAACCGGAGTATGGCCGTGAATGCTGGCCACCACGAACTCGGGCAGGGGATAAGGTCCGTCCTGAGGGCGTAGCCACAGGGCGGTGGCGGTATAGCTCATGCCCTCCCTGGCGTGCGGGGGCGCAGCGTGGCTGCACAGCACACTGGGAACCATCGGCGGGGTGTCGGTCAGGCCCAGCACACTGACAAACTTGACGATGGTGGTGAGGCGCAGGTAGCGGCACAGGGCTTCAGGCATACTCTCGAGGGCGAACCCCCCACGCTCTTCGGTAACGGTTTCGCCGCCGGCGTCCATCCAGCGTCCGTAAGCCACCAAAGACGCTTTATAGCGGTCCAGTGTATCTGCACCCTTGTACTGCTCAAACTTTTCCAGGGCCTCGAGCGCCATATGTTCATGGTTGCCGCGCAGTAGGGTGGCACGCCCCGCATCGAACAGCTCGAGCATCAGGTCTATACACTCCAGACTGCTGGGACCCCGGTCTATCACATCGCCTAAACATATAAAATGCGTCTCTGGCGGGTAATAAGCCAGCATAGCCTTCAGCAGGTCTACTCGACCATGAAGGTCCGCTATGCTAATAATCATTTGTAGCTCATTCTCCCCGCAATCATCTGTATTGTTGTATCACAAATGAGAGATTTTTCCCACTGTTGATAAACTTAACGGCAAGTTTAACCGCAAACGCAACAAACTTCTTTCGGAAGTCGCAGAGGGCTGAAAGTAGAAGGCCGTGTTTGACACGTCATATTATCCATACAAACTAAACCTATTAGAGAAGTTTAGTGGCAAACCAAACGACCAAATTGTTTCCAAACAGGGTTTTGGACTGTAATTGCCTGAACATTAAGTTTTAACGCGGATGTAGCCCAAGCCACGTATGCTTGCGCCTATGCTATCCGAAACCCCCCCATCAACAAGTGAGCGTGGCTTTGAGCTTCAACTTCAGCTCAATTGGAAAGACGCCCTCGAGCGAAGTCGTACCCCGCTGTTCCTCGAGCCATTTGCTGCGCTACAGGCCGAGTTCTTAGGCGAAGAGCAATGGGTCCGCACGGTCATTTTGCGGGGTCAGATGCCCAGAGCTGAGGTGTTGGAGAAACTGGTCCCCTTGCTCGAGCGCCTGAAATACGCCGAGATTGGTTTGCGCGGCTACCTGAGAACCTCGCGCAGCACCGATTACGTTCCGTGGAAGCGCAATGTGATTCTGAAAAAGAGCGAACTCGAGCGGGTTTTAATGGAGGAAGGGGTTAAGTATGTGCTCGAGTGAGAATAGATTTCAGACGTCAGAGTTCAGACATCAGAGTTGAAGCTTTAGCTTTTGCTGCCGTTTACCTGCCCTCGAGCGCCAACCCCACCAACCTCGAGACCAACGCGCTGTACGTTACGCCGCTGGCTTCCCAGAGTTTGGGATACATGCTGGTGGGCGTAAATCCGGGCATGGTGTTGACCTCGTTGAGAAAGAGTTCTCCGCTCGAGGGCAAGTAGAAAAAATCTACTCGCGCCAGACCCGCGCAGTCCAGCGCCTGAAAGGCTTTGAGTGCGAGTTCACGCACTCGAGCGCTGATTTCTTCGGGAACCGGGGCCGGAATGTGTTCGGTGGCGCGTCCCTCTAGGTATTTGGTGTCATAGTCGTAAAATTCGGCGTCAAAGCTCAGTTCGCCTACCACGCTGGCCTGCGGACTGTCGTTGCCCAGAATGCCCACCTCGAGTTCACGGGGTTTCTCGGACGTCATCGCCTCGAGAATAATGCGGCGGTCGTAAGAAAAAGCGTCCTCGAGCGCAGCTGAAAGCTCTGATGGACCCAGCATCTTGTGAATGCCCACACTGGACCCCATGTTGGCGGGCTTGACGAACAGTGGATACCCCAGCTCGAGCGCCACTTCTGCGGCGTGTTCGGGGTGAGAATGGTAGCTCGAGCGAATCAGCAGGCGGTAGTTCACCTGTGGAATTCCAGCGGCCTGAAGCACCTGCTTGGTCATCACCTTGTCCATACTGACGGCGCTGCCCAGCACGCCACTGCCCACAAAGGGAATGCCCGCCAGGGTGAGCAGGCCCTGAACCGTGCCGTCCTCACCGTTTGGGCCGTGCAGCAGTGGAAAGACCACCTCGAATTCTCTGGCCCCTGCCACACCTTCGAGCATCAATTCACCACCCTCTACGCTCGAGCGCTCGAGCAGGGCTTTTGCACTTTCGCCAGCGCCCAGCCAGCGCCCCTCCTTGCTGATGAGCAGTGGCGTGACCTCAAACTCGTCTTTTGAGAGGGCTTCGAGCACGCCTCTGGCACTAGAAAGGCTCACCTCGTGTTCTCCAGACTGGCCTCCTGCCAGCAACAAAATACGTTTTTTAATAGGGTTTTCGGGGGTGGTCATGCGGTTCAGTATGCCCGAATTGGGGATTGAGGTGGGCCGAAAAAAAGATGTGCAAGTCTCGAGCGGGGCTTCGCAAACGCTCGAGCGGCTTTTTTACGTTTCATCAACCTGTCCACACACCCTTAAAATGCCCTCTGCGAAGCCCCTTATACTAAATTTATATGTCAAGCTCGAGCGCAGTCTCTACGGTCACTCCAGTCATTAAAACCCTGAAAGTGGGCCTCGCCGGGTGCGGTACGGTGGGTCAGAGCGTGCTCACCATGCTACATCGCCAAAAGGCGCTGTTTCACTCGCTGGATTACGCGGTTTCACTCGAGGGGGTTTATGTCAGGGACGCGCTGCGCCCTCGAGACTTCGACTACCCCGGAGCGGTGCTCACCGACGACCCTCACTTTCTCGAGGGAACCGATATTTTAATCGAGGTGATGGGTGGGGTAGACAGGCCGCTCGAGCTGTGGATGCCGCATCTGGAGCGGGGCGGAATTGTGATTACTGCCAATAAAGCCCTGATGGCCGAGCGCTGGGACGCCATTCGCAAGTACGTGGAAAATGGTCAGGTCTACTTCGAGGCCAGTGTGATGGCGGGAACCCCCATCATCACCCCACTCGCTACCATCTTGCGGGCCAGTACACCCATCCGGCTCGAGGCCACCCTGAACGGCACCTGTAACTACATTTTGTCTCAGATGGAACGTGGGCAGGACTACCACACGGCACTTGCCGAGGCCCAACGTCTGGGCTACGCCGAATCCGACCCCACGCTGGACGTGGGCGGCGGTGATAGCGCCCACAAGCTGACCCTGCTGGCTCGCATGTTTATTGACCCGGAATATGCTCTGGAAAAAGTACAGGTACGCGGTATAGACACACTGCCCCCCGGCGCAGTAAACGAGGCCCTCGAGCGCGGGGAGAAAATCCGATTGCTGTGTTCCATCGAGCGTGAAAATGGAGAGTGGGTTGCCAGGGTAGAACCTCGAGCGCTGCCCTTATCGCACCCCATCGCCCAGGCCGACTCGAGCCACAACGCGCTGATGTTTACCGGAGAGGAATGTGGCACGGTGATTTTTATGGGCAACGGGGCCGGAGGAGCCACCACCGCCAGCGCCGTGGTGGGAGATTTGATTAGCCACATGGACGGCATTCCAGGGCCTAAACAGGTTTCCCTGGTGCGTTAAGAGTTATGGCATATTCAATCATCTGAGGTGCTCGAGTTCCAAGAGTCTCCTGCTCGAGCGGGTACATTCAGATTTCGCCTTTGGGTTTTGTCAGAGTTGAGCTGGGTTGGAGAGCGCTCGAGCCACCCTCAGATATTCGCCAGATAGCGCTCGAGTTCCCAGGGATGCACCACCGCGCTGTACTCGAGCCACTCAGCACGCTTGGCCTCGAGAAATTTCTCGAACAGGTGCTCTCCCAGAGTGGCGTGCATCAATTCACTCTTCTCGAGTTCGTCCAATGCCAGGCCCAAATCTCCAGGCAGCTCCCGAATGCGGTGCTTACGCTTTTCGCGCACTGTCATCTTATAAATGTTGCGCTCAATGGCAGGAGGTGGTTCAATGCTGTTCTGAATACCATCAAGACCCGCTGCCAGCATGGCGGTAA
>JACMOA010000026.1 GCA_014378225.1 Deinococcales bacterium
AGCTCCCTCGAGCCTCCCACTTTTCAAACAAAGAAGAAATTCCTTTACAAACAACATCTCTCTGTACCCTGGCAGCGGCCAGTGCTTACGGCTCACCACTTTCTCGAGCGCGTCCGCCGCACCCCGAACCTCGAGCATGGCGGGCAATACATGGTCGCGCATGTGGTGGGCTTTCTCATGAACCTCGTCGCCGCCGTCTTCGAGGTTCTGCTTTTTCAGGACCTCAAGTGCGTCAAAAAGGGCGTCTGCACCGGCCATGACTTGTTTGAGGGTTCCCTGAACCGCTCGAGACTCTGAAGCGTCGTTGTCGGCCAGCTCGCTCAGGTAAGCTAGCACTCCCGGCAAAATCTGGGTCTGGGCCAGCCATTCGGTGGTTTCGCCCTCAATGTTGACCGTCTTGAAATAAATGTCATACATGATTTCCTGACGGGCCGCCACCTCGCGCTCACTGAGCACCTTGTACTTCTCGAACAGCGCCACATTCTTGGGGTCGTTAAAGTGGTGAATGGCGTCCAGCGCGGTTCGCAGGTTGAGCAGGCCGCGCCCTTTTTCGGCTTCAACGTGCCATTCGCTCGAGTAGCCGTCTCCGTTGAACACGATGCGCTGGTGCTTGGAGAACTCTTCCTTGATAGTCTCGAGCAACGCCGCGTCAAAAGATTTTCCGGCTTTGACTTTGCCCTCGAGTGATTCCGTCATGGCGTCCACCGCGTCGGCCACGATGGTGTTGAGCACGGTGATGGGCAGCGAAATGCTCTGGCTGCTGCCCACAGCGCGGAACTCGAACTTGTTTCCGGTAAAGGCAAAAGGACTCGTGCGGTTGCGGTCTCCAGCGTGGCGCGGCAGGTGCGGCAACACCGGAGTTCCCAGCTCGAGCATTCCGGCGCTCAGTCCAGAGCCGCCCTGACCGCTGACCAATCGCTCGAGGATGTCGGTGAGCTGGTCTCCCAGGAAAATGCTGATGATGGCAGGCGGCGCTTCGTTCGCACCCAGACGGTGGTCGTTTTGAGCCGAGGCCACGCTGACCCGCAGCAGGTCCTGGTGAATGTCTACGGCCTTAATCACGGCAGTGCAGAAAAATAGGAATTGTAGGTTCTCAGAAGGCGTTTCTCCCGGCTCGAGCAGGTTGAGACTATCGGTTCCCATGCTCCAGTTGCAGTGCTTGCCGCTGCCGTTGATGCCGGCAAAGGGCTTCTCGTGCAGCAGCGCCACCAGACCATATTTGCGGGCGGTGGTCCGCAGGGTCTGCATGATGAGCTGCTGGTGGTCAGCAGCCAAGTTGCTGTTTTCATAGATGGGTGCAATCTCGAACTGTCCGGGCGCAACCTCGTTGTGGCGGGTCTTGACCGGAATACCCAGGGCGTACATCTGGTGCTCGGCATCGGTCATGAAGCTCAGCACCCGATCAGGAATGCTGCCGAAGTAATGGTCCTCGAGTTCCTGACCACGCGGCGGCTTGGCCCCGAACAGGGTGCGTCCGCTCATCACCAAATCCGGGCGGCGGTAATAAAATTCCTCGTCAATCAGGAAGTATTCCTGCTCAGCGCCCAGCGACGAACTCACTTTAACGCCTTTCAGTCCAAAGTGCTCCAGGGCCGCACTTACCGACTTGTTGAGCGCTTCAATCGAGCGTAGCAGCGGGGTTTTAAGGTCCAGTGCTTCCCCGGTCCATGAAGCAAAGGCGGTGGGAATACACAGGGTTGCGCCGTTGGCGTGCCGCAGAATGAAAGCGGGGCTGGTGGGGTCCCAGGCCGTGTAACCGCGTGCCTCAAAGGTGGCTCGGAGGCCCCCAGAGGGAAAGCTCGAGGCATCTGGTTCGGCCTGAATTAGTTCACTGCCGCTGAACTGGGCAATGGCGGAGCCGTCACTGGTGGGGGCCACGAAGCTATCGTGCTTCTCGGCAGTGGAACCGGTCAGCGGTTGGAACCAGTGGGTGTAGTGGGTTGCGCCCTTTTCCATCGCCCAGGTTTTCATGGCCAGTGCTACGGTGTCGGCAATGGCGGGGTCCAGTGTTGCGCCGCGCTCGAGTGTGGCTTGCAAGGATTTAAATACGGGTTTACTCAGCCGCTGGCGCAGGGTCTCGATGGTGAGCACGTCAGAAGCAAACAGTTCGTCAATGACTTGATGGGGGGTCAGTCCCACGGTGGGGACCACTCGAGAGTTACGGGCGGCGGCGAGCACATCTGAATTGGGCATCGTTTCTCCTTGAAAGGTAGGGTGATATGGGGTCACGCTCGAGCGCAAAATCCCCGTAATTTGACCATATGTACCAAGGTTAGGTCACATCTGGTCTGGATACTGCTCTAAGGGGTCATCCTAGCATGGAATTAAGGCCGGGTGAATGGGTGAAGATAAACAGATGGCAGTAATAAAGGTAACAAGAACGCCCCGAGTGGTCCGCTCGAGAACCAAACTTTAACTTTGACCCTCGAGCGGGTTTAACCCTCTGTTCATACCCGCTTTTTTCATCTTTGCCGCACTTCCCTTGTGGTTGAGCTTGCTGTACGCTCGAGGGGTAAATTATTTTAAGGAGTGTGATGAATGATGTTTAAAACTGCTATCGCTGCTTTAGGAATGACCGCTTTGCTGGCCGCCTGTGGTGGAGACCCACCTCCTGCCCCTTCACTTACGGGAATTACAGTGCTCAACAATGATGCTGGTGGCGTAACACCGCTGTGTGCTGGAGGAATCACCGCGTCCATCACCATTGAGGGACAGACGGTTTCAGTCCCTTCAGTGGTGGCAGGCACCAAATCCGTCGTGGCCTATCCTGCTGCATTTATCAACCAAATTAAAAAGGGCAAATCCGTGTCGGTTCAAGCCACTTGCACCAAGACCAGTAACCCTGCCACCACAGTGGCCTTTAGCGGAACTGTGACCGAGGACTATAAGGATACCGGGAGCGATTACAGCCTCACGGTCAACGGAACCAAAACCTCGGTAAGCGGGTACAGCATTTGCTTTGCTACCAGCGACCCCAACAACTTGGGACCCTGTGTTTTCGGCGGTGGCGCTTTGGGCCTGCCTGCCCCCAAGAAGCCTTAAAGACCCATTCTGGTAAGAAAGCCCTGAGTACGCGCTCGAGGGCTTTCTTTTTTTTTCTACTGTCTCCCTATTCCCCATCTTGTCCCAGACTCTGGGACAAACGGTACTCTATGAATCGGGACACTCGAGCGCCCAGACTGATGAACTGATGAGCGATACCTTACCAGGCACAGTCCAACCCAGTGCAGCACAATCCGGGAACTCGAGCAGGCCCCATGGTTCACGGTCTTCAAATTCTATGACTCGAGCGAAATCCAGTCCCTCGGAAAAAGTCGCCTCTCCCGCGTGGTGGGGCTGGGTTTTGCCTGCTCTGATGCTCTTGTCAGGAATCGTCTTGCTCGAGGCCACCCTGCACACCCGCTGGCTCGAGCAGGTGTGGAACGTGCGCTTCTGGGGAGAGCTGTGGACGGCGGAGTTTACCCGCTTGAAAGTCTGGCTGGATGGGACGGCACTGATGCTAGGTGCACTCGCGGCGGCGCTGATGTTGCGTTCCCCCTCGAGCGTGCTCAAGTTTCCGCTGGCACTGGCCCTTTTTGCGCTGGGTGTACTGTCAAGCGGACTGCTCGAGGCCCGCACCGGACCGCTTCCGAAAGTGCTCGAGCCTGTTTTAGTAGCTTTTCTGGGAACTGCACTGCTTCCATTTGTAAAACTGCCCCGCTGGACCCGCTGGGGCTTTTTCTGGTTAATCTTGCTCGAGGGAATTTATTTATTGTCTTTCCTGCCGCTCGAGGGTTCGGGTTTACCCATTTCCCTGCTTGGCTCGAGCCGACTGGGGCTGCTGTGGAACGAGCTTTTACGACCTCTGGTTCGGGACCTCGGTTTCGTGGCGTGGTTGCTGTGCCTGCTGCTGGACCTGCTCGAGCGTTCCCCACATTTACTTCGTTCCACCTTCGCTCGAGGACTCATTTTTTCGGGTCTGATTATGTTTGTCACCCTGATTTACGCGCTGTTGGTGGGCGGCGTGGGGTCGCTTTTAAACGCTCAGAACAACCTGCTGCTCTCGGTGGCGGCGGCGGCACTGGTGGCAGCTTTTATCCAGCCTGCGCGTCAGGCGCTCGAGCGGGGGGTGAATAGAGTGCTGTACGGCGAACGCGACGACCCTTACGCGGTCACACAGCGGCTGGGCCGTCAGCTCGAGACTTTTCAGGAACCGCGTGAAAGTCTAAAAAGCGCCCTAACCCTGATGGCGGAAACCTTGCGCTTGCCGTATCTGGGCCTGACTCTGGCTCAGGGCGAAACCCTCGAGTACGGATTTCGGCCCGAGCAGCTCGAGCGTTTTGCGCTGGTGGCTCACTCGGAGCGCATCGGCACGCTCGAGGTAGGGCGGCGGGGCCGGGGTGAAGTGTTCTCGAGCGCAGATTTCGCCTTGCTCGAGACCCTCTCGAGCCAACTGGCGGCGGTGGCCCACTCCGAACTATTAACTCAGCAACTCCGCGACTCGAGGGAACGTCTGGTGCGGGCCGGAGAGGAAGAGCGTAAACGTTTGCGCCGAGATTTACACGACGGTCTGGGTCCGGCTTTGGCGGGTCTGAGCCTCAAGCTCGAGGCGGCCCGAATGCTGCTCGAACGCTCCCCAGAAAAAGCCGCCGCCCGCCTGACTGCGTTGGGGGCCGAAGTTCAGGAAAGTGTGTCCGAGGTCCGGCGGATGGTTCACGACCTACGTCCGCCCAAACTAGACGATTTGGGTCTGGCCGGGGCGCTCGAGGATTTGGCCGGGAGCGCGCGGGGAACCGGGCTAAACGTGCAGCTCGAGGGAACCCAGGATTTGCCACGCCTGCCCGCCGCCGTGGAGGTGGCGCTGTACCGCATCGCCCAGGAAGCGCTGACCAACGTACTCAAGCACGCGCAGGCCCAAAAGATTGAGATTTCTTTACATCTCGAGCCGCTCAAAATTGTGCTCGAGGTGCAAGACGACGGCGTGGGCTTGCCGCAGATTCGAGAACCAGGTGTGGGGTCGCGCTCCATGCGGGAACGGGCCGAGGCGCTTTCCGGGTTGCTCGAGTTGCAGCGCGGGGACGTGAGGGGTACGCTGGTACGAGCGACTTTCCCGCTCGAGTTGCTCGAGGGGTAGAGTGGGGTTCGGCTTCATAAGCTTTGCGCCTCCGGCGGGTTGTTAGTCATTGGTTTTTGGATGGTCTGCCTTTGAGCGCCCAAAATCAAACCGACCGAGAACCAAAAATACGCGATATGGCCCGATAGGCGGACAGGCCCGTTAGGCGAGTAGGCCCGGAAGGTGCCGTTCTGCTCAAGACGCGGTGAGGCCCGTTAGGTGCCGTCTTCACCAAGACAGTGCCGTTCTATCCAAGACAGCCAGAGGCGCTTACCTTCCCAGTCTCTCAGCGTAAAACACACCTCCCACCATGACCGAACCCACCCAAATCCTCATCGCAGACGACCACCGCCTCTTCCGTGAAGGGCTGAGGGC
>JACMOA010000201.1 GCA_014378225.1 Deinococcales bacterium
ACGGCACCTACCGGGCCTGTCCGCCTATCGGGCCTAATCCGCGTTTAACGTTTGCTTATATTTTGCAAAAGCACACCAACCCCTCGAGCGGCCTCAACACCAAAACCTCCGACGTGAAACCCATTACTGTGTCCCCCCGCCCCGTGCGCCTAGTGTGACCCTAGTTTATGACCGGATTTGACGACATCATCCTGGGCGGCGGCGCGTCTGGCCTCAGCTTGGCCTACCATTTGACTCGAGCGGGCCTGAGTAAGCGCCGCATCCTGATTGTGGAACGCGCTCCCAAAGCGGGAAATGAACGAACCTGGTGTTTTTGGGAAAACGGAGACGGCCCTTTTGAAGCGGCAGTTCACAGCCGCTGGCAACACCTGTGGATGCACGGCCCTGATAGCTCACAGAAGCTGGATATTGCGCCCTACACCTACAAAATGATTCGTAGCGGTGATTTTTACGCACTGGTAGATGATTGGCTCGAGCGTTGTCCCAACGTCACCCGATTGTATGGAAATTTTGAGCGGCTCGAGGAGTTGCCCCAGGGTGTGCGCGTGTGGGTGGACGGCCAGGTATTAGAGGGAAAGTGGGTCTACAACAGCCTTTACAAACCGCAAATGGCGCAGGGTGGCTCGAGCCATCTGCTGCAACACTTCCGGGGCTGGGTAGTCGAAACCGAGCAGGACCACTTTGACCCGCATAGCGCGACTTTTATGGATTTCCGAACCGAACAAAAAGGTGAGACCCGCTTTGTCTATGTTCTGCCCCTCTCCAAGCGCCGCGCCCTGGTGGAATTCACCCTGTTCTCGAGCCACTTGCTCGAGGACCTCGAGTACGACGCAGGTTTGCAGGATTATCTGACTCGAGTTCTGGGGATAGAGAGTTATCGGGTGCTCGAGATTGAGCAGGGCGTGATTCCCATGACTGACGCCGAATTTCCACTTCACCCCAGTCCACACGTTCTGAACATCGGCACGGCGGGCGGATGTGCCAAACCCTCTACGGGTTACACTTTCCGGCGCATCCAAAGGCAGGCGCAGCAAATTACCTCACAGATTCTCAAAACCGGAGACCCGATTTATTTACCCTCCAGCTTTGACCATTACCGCTGGATGGACAGCGTGATGCTGCGGGTATTGGCCACAGGAAGACAGGGTGGGGCAGAGTTTTTTAGCACTCTCTTTCAACGAAATCCGCCTCTTAGGGTGCTCGAGTTTCTGAATGAAGAATCCACTCCAGCGCAAGACTTGGCCCTGATGCTCTCAGTGAACATTCCGCTGTTTGTAGCAACAGGTCTGGAAGTCACCTCCTCGAGCCTGCAACACACCTTAAAACACAGTTTGAAACGCAGTCTGGCTCGAGGGTAAATTCACCGTGAACTTGGTGTGGCTCTGTCTTGTCTCCATGCTGCTTGCAGCGGTTGCTGCATTTTTGACCCGCTCAAGCGTGGGAAATTATCCCTCAAGCACTAAAGTAGACTGGACCGCTCGAGGGTTGGGTGCACTGCTGACTTTGGGTTTAGCGCTGGCTGGTGCAGTTTTGCTGGTTCAGGGCCTCGAGCCGCCGCTGGGCGCGGGTTTAGCCATTTTTGGACCCCTACTGGCCACACTCTCCGTCTGGGGCGGAGATTTGCTGTGGAATGAGCGTCGAAAATGGCTCTGGATGTTGATTGGCTCGAGCATTTTTCTCGTTCTGATGGCTGTAGCCCTGAATTTGACCCTCACGAGCGCAGTGGTCATGGGTTTGGTGGGACTATGGGCCGGGGGAACAACCCTTTTAAGCCAGAATTCAGTGGCTCGAGGGCGGCTTTTACAGCTTCGAGAGCGGGTAACAGCTTGGCAATTTCTATTGGCCCTGGCGGTTTTGGTTCGGGTTCCTGTTCCACTGTGGCCCGAGGGATTTCCACTGATTGGCACGGTCCAAACCGTTCTCATCACCCTGGCGGCGCTGCTGTGGGGCTGGTCCATCATCGGCGCTCGAGTTCTCTTTCTGGCAATAACCGCGTTCAGTATGGGTTTAATTGTTGAAATCCTGGGCAGCCGCAGCGGAATTCCTTTTGGGGTTTACAGTTACGCAGCCTCGCCTGCGCCTACGGTGCTAGGCGTGCCGCTCATCGTGCCGCTGGGCTGGTTTGCCATGGTGCTCTCGGCACACGTACTGGCTCGAGGGAACCCCCTACTCACCGGGCTGGGCATGGTGGCCTGGGACCTGGGACTCGAGGCCCTGATGACGCAACAAGGCTACTGGACCTGGACCGACCCGAATCCGCTGTGGTACGGCGCTCCGATTCAAAATTATTTGAGTTGGTTTGGAGTGGGCGCGGGTATTTCACTGATTTACCGCACTTTGGGTCCAGAACTACACGCTCGAGCGGGTTTGGGCTGGGCTTTCCGGCTCGAGGCGCTGTTTATCCCGGCTGGGTTAGCACTGTTCGATTTGTGGCCTGCCGCGCTTGTGTGCGGGATAGCGATGAATTTGTTTGCTTGGCACGAGGTTTTATTTCAGAAGGTTCCCGCTCAAGCGTTCAAGTGAATTTGGGGCGTGATTTTTGGCAGCCATGCATAACCACGCAAAAAGAAGGGCAACCATAAAGGATACACCTCAGTACCTGACACTTTTTTGTAAACATAACTGATGAGGATTCCGGAAATATCGTCCATTACCGATATTCCCGAAATCCTTATGACAAGATTTTTGGTAGGGGCAGTCTCTTGTAGCTTCCCGGATAGCAAACAAAAACAGCACTTTAAAACCTTTACATCCCCTAAACTCGAGCGATGGGAAAGGTAGCTTTAATAGGACTCGAGTTTTTTGGACGGCACGGCGTTTTTTCCGAAGAAACTCGGCTGGGAGCGCGTTTTGTGGTGGATGTGGAGCTGGAGTTCAACTTTGAAGGAATAACCGATTCGCTCGAGAATACCGTGGATTATGGCTCCATTTACACACGGGTAGCAAGTGAAGTGACCGGGCAGCGTTACGACCTCATTGAGTATCTGGCCCAAGCTCTGGCCGAGAAACTGCTGCTCGAGCACCCGCGCACCGAAAAGTTGACCGTGCGGGTTCACAAGCCTCACGCACCGCTGCCAGGGGTTTTCCGGGATGTGTACGCCGAGGTTACAAAGCAGCGTGGGGAGTGAATCACGCCCTCATCGCCGTGGGTGGCAATCTGGGTGATGTTCAGGCCACGCTTCAGGCCGCGCTCGAGCGGGTAGAGAAACTGGGCCGAGTCACCCGTAAATCCAGCCTTTACCGAACTGCACCGTGGGGGAAGCTCGAACAGCCAGATTTTCTCAACGCGGTTCTCGAGCTGAAAACAGCCCTCGAGCCAGAGGATTTGTTGAAAGCACTGCTCGAGATAGAAGGTCAGTTTGGACGCAAGCGCAGTGAACGCTGGGGGCCTCGAGTGCTGGATTTGGATGTGTTGAGTTTTGCGAGTCGCGTGCTCGAGTCCGCGAACCTCACCCTGCCCCATCCCAGAATGCTCGAGCGGGCTTTTGTACTGGTTCCGCTGCTTGAGATTAAACCCGACTGGACCCACCCCGAAACCGGAAAATCTGCTCAAGACGCCCTGAAACAGCTCAACTCAATCGGAGTGGAAAAAACAGTGCTCGAGTGGTGAAAATTGATAACCGAAAACTGACAACCGAAAACTGACAACTGATAATCCACCCTCACTTCTCAAAAACTCACCCTGTATACTGAAATCTGTATGGCGCGTCTGGATGGAAAATACGAAATACTGCGCTCGGTTCCCGGCTCGAGCGGCCTGCCCCTGCCTAACGGCAGCCTGAGTGTCAGCGACTTCAACGTGTCCGAGGCCCAGGACCCGCAGGGCGCAGCGGTGCTTATCGTGCAGCTCAACGTACAAACTAGTGAGCAGCGCACCCTGTTCCACAAGTACCGGGCCGCGCTCAAAGCCCTGCCGTCGCCGTTTTTGCTGGATGTGGTGGCCCGTCCTGGCGCGTATTACAGCGTGTGGAAACCGCCCGCCGGACAAGCGCTCGAGGAGTATTTGAAGCAGCCGCGCAAAAATGTCCAGACCCGTGAAGACGTACAGCAATTTACACAAAAGCTGTCTGAGGCAGGCTTTGCGCTCGAGGATGCCGACATCCATCTCGAGGGTGGACTTCCGGTGCTGGCGGGTCTGGTGCCTATTGAACGCTCGAGCGAGGAAATTCAGTCCCTGAACGCGGGCATTCTGAGTGCGCTTCAGGGCGGTAAAACTATCGGCAGGGCGCGACGTACTCCAGCAGCAGGCCGGGTTAAAGCCCCTCGAGTGGCAGGCGCTCGAGGCACGGACCCACACAATACCCAAAACCAACCCTCAAAGCTGGGGCGTACCCTGCGCTTCTTTTTGTCGGTGGTTCCAGGAACGCTTTTATTGGCCGGAGCCGGATATTTGGGTGCACGGGCCGTAGATGTATATTTGAACCCCAAAGTTCTGGTGGTCCCCAAAGTGCTCGGTCTCAACGGTCAGGACGCGGCGCTCAAGATGCGCGATTCCGGTTTTCGGGTGAGCGTGGTGCCGGGTGAAGAGCGCAGTCTCAAAATTGGGAGCATTATTGGGCAAAACCCTGCGCCAGACAGCGCCTTGCATGGGGGGCGGTTGGTCACGCTCACCATCAATCAGCCTCCAGAACTCAGTGTTCCCAAAGTCTCCGAGTTGAGTCTCGACGGTGCCAAAAGCGTTCTGCGCGACGCTGGATTAAAAGTGGGCTTGGTGCGCTACACCTTCACCGCAGACCTGGCGCTGCCCAAAGGCGAAGTGGTGGCCCAGTCACCGGAAACCGGAACCCAAGTGGCAAGGGGCGGTACGGTAGACCTGCTCATCAGTCAAGGCGTGCGCCCCCAGCAAACCTTTTTGCCCGACCTAACCGGATTGAGCTTCGAGGAAGCCAAAGCGTTAGTTAAGCAGTCTGGCCTGAAGCTTAACGATGTATCCGTGCAGGACTCCGACAAACCCGAGGGAACCGTGCTGGCTCAGAATCCTGCACCCTACGCCAAGCTGCGGGTGGGAATGCCTGCTCGTCTGGTCGTAGCCCGATTGCCGCAGGCTGCGCCCCCTCCCAGAGAAAATCTAGACACCCTGCCGCTGGCTCAGATTGTTAAACCAGAACCCCCGCCTGTGGTGGTTCCACCCACCCCAGACCCTGTTCCAGTTCCAGACCCAAGCGTTCCCGTTCCCGAAACTCCAGTGGAAACGCCTCCTGTTACCGTTCCCTCACCGGACTCGAGTTCCCCTACGCCAGACCCCCAAACTCCACCCGTCACCACACCTGAACCCCCTCCTGCTACACCCTCGAGCACGCCAGAAACGCCACCCGTCAGCACGCCAGAGACACCTCAGACACCTCA
>JACMOA010000202.1 GCA_014378225.1 Deinococcales bacterium
GAACGGCACGTCTTGAGCAGAACGGCACCTACCGGGCGTCTTGGTCTGAACGGCACCTTCCGGGCCAGACCGCCTGCTCGCCTACCGGGCCTGCTCGCGTTTGACGTTTGCTTTGCTTGCAAAAGCCACAAATAGAACACTCAAATCCTATTTCCTATTCTCCATCAAGACCCCTCGAGCTTTCCAGGCCACAATATTGGCTTCCCAAAGGCGCTGAAAAATGCTTTCAAACTCGAGCAGGCTCGAGACGGATTCGGCTTTGCCGTGATTTTTGACTCGAGTGAGGTGAACCCCCAGCAGTTGCGGTGGGTCCAGGTCCGGGTATTCCTTGACCACTACCGCTGGACTGCCCTCGAGCGTAGGGGTCAGGCGGGTGTTCCAGGACACCAGCGCCTGGGTTCCAGCCAGTTCGTCACGCAGCCAACTGATGAGTTGAACGGCGGGGGTGTCCTGCTTGCGGGCCTCGCTCCAGCGCAACGCCACCAAAACATTTTTCCCGGTGCTGAGGTAAGCGCTCAAAAAGCGTTGTCCGGTGAGGGCGTCCAGCGCGAAGGTTCCCAGAAAACTCAGTCCTGCCCCCTCGAGTTGGGCGCGTTGCTGCCGCAACTGGTAAGCGTCTTCTGGGGTGGCTCCCCAGGTGCGCTCTGGAACTGCCACCAGATTCAGCTCGGTCTGGAAACGATGACCCAGCAAGGGGCGACGGGCCAGCCGTGCCGCCGAGAGGTCAGGCTGCATCTGACGCGCTGCGTCCACTCCGAGCAAGCGTTCAAGCTCGAGCGAGGTAAGCGCAGCTAAATTTAGCCGCAAAGTCATAGGTCTGGGTAGTATAGCAACCGTGAGCCACAATGAGAAGAGGGCTAAACTCGAGCAGATTATCTTTAGATTAGCCCGCTTTTCAATGCTCATCCTCTGCAAACATCGCTTCAAGTAGCCCCGCTATACTGTTAATCATGTTGATGAATCAGGGAGAATCCGATTATACAGGCAAGCTCGAGCGTGCTGCACAACTTTTACAGGACCACACGGGTCCGGTGGTCCTCGTGACCCATATAGACCCCGACGGTGACGCCATCGGGTCCTGTCTAGGATTGCAAAGGACCTTGCGCTTTTTAGGCAAGAACGCTCAAACTTACGCCAGCGTGCCGCGCTATCTGAACTTTCTGCTCGAGAATGAAGACGAAATCTTGCCACCGGGCGTGGTCCTGACCCCAGAAACGCTTTTAGTGGTTCTGGATGTAGATTCACACGATTCAAAGCGCGTGGAAGGCGTCACACTCGAGGGAACCTTCCCCAATTTTATTCTCAACATTGACCATCACGGAACCAACGTTCGTAAGGCTCAACTCAGTATCGTAGAACCCGCTAAAGCGGCTTGCGCCCTGATGGTAGCCGAGCTAGTGGCCCTGCTGGGCGTGGCGTTTACCCGCTCTATCGCCACACCGCTGTTTACGGGCATCAGCACCGATACAGGGTCTTTTCGCTTTACCAACACCAACAGTGAGGTGCTCGAGATGGCGTCTCACCTGCTCAGTGGCGGTGCTGATTTAGGATTTATCAACGAAAGCCTGTCCCAGACCCCACACCACATGTACCGCCTGCAAGCTCAGGTGCTAGGCACAGTGGAGTTTCTGCACGGCGGCCTGACCATAACCGCCCAGGTCAACACCGCCATGCTCGAGACGGTGGGGGCAAGCTGGGAAGACGTGGAATCCCTGGTGGGCGTGATTCGCTCCGCCGAGGGAACCGAGTTGGCTGTCTTATTTAAGGTTTACAGCGAGGACAGTGTGAAGCTTTCCCTGCGCTCGAGGGGCCGAGTTTCAGCCCAAAACATTGCCATTGCACTGGGCGGCGGCGGACATATGGCGGCAGCCGGGGTCACGGTCAACGCCAGTTATGCAGAGACTCGAGCGCGGTTTGAACTCGAGGCGGTTAAGGAGTTCTCGAGGGTGGGGATGGGAAGTGGGTTGTAGGGGTGGGGAATGGGGGGTGGGGTGAGCGGCTGAGCGGAACCGGGCGAATCCCCCTGCTCTTGAGCGCTGCGCTGTCTTGGCCCAACTTCAGCACCTCA
>JACMOA010000203.1 GCA_014378225.1 Deinococcales bacterium
AGCCGTCAGCAGCACCACACCTACAAAAATCAACACGTACTTATCCAGCAGTTCTGGGGGAATCAGCCCTGCCAGAAAGTGCGCCACGGTGGTCAGGCTCGAGGCCCACAGCACTGCACCCAGTGCGCTGAAGGCCAGGAAACGGGGGTAGGGCATTCCGCTGGTTCCCGCCAGAGTGGGCGCGAAGGCCCGAATGACCGGAACAAATTTAGCCATTGTCAGCGTAAAAGCCCCGTATTTGGCAAAGAAGACTTCTGCCTTTTCCATGTACTCAGGTTTGAAAAACTTACTTTCTGGACGGCGAAACAAGTTGGGGCCATAGCGCCTGCCTATCATGTAGGCACTGGAATCTCCCAGAATAGCCGCCACGATGATGGTGGGAATGACCATTCCCAGCGAAAGCAGGGGGTTAGCTCCCGCTGTGAGCGCTCCCGCACTGAGCAGTAGGGTGTCGCCGGGCAGGAAAAAAAAGACCAGAAAAGCCGTTTCAGAAAAAATGATGGCGAAAATGCCAGGGTAGGAGATGGCTTTGATTAGCTCGGTGGGGTGGGATAGGTTTTGCCACAGTTCATTAAGGTCCATAATCTGCTCCCTAGACTATCTCAAGTTGGTGAGCGCTCGAGTTGGTGACTCAAAGCATGCTTGAACCCCTGTACGCCCTCCGAGCTGCTCGAGTTTCCAAGGTATAAAAAATTCCGCCTCGAGTGGGCGGAAATAGTTTGTCTATAAATTTGAGGCAAAGGGGTTCAGCTCTGCCCAAAGCAGGGTAGAACAGCAATGTAAGTGAGCTGTCAGGGACGAAGCAATTTGCAATTAGCCAAACATTTTATGGCTCGAGCAACCTTGCACTCCTCCCCACCACCCACCACCCGCACATCAACCCCGCAAGAATTCACCCAGCTCTCCCCTCTCGAGCGCGGGCAACTCCCCCAACGAAGTCAATCCGAACTCGAGCAGGAACTTCTGAGTGGTGCCGTACAGCAGCGGACGGCCCACCGCGTCTTTGCGGCCCACCACCTTGCCCAGTTCACGCTCCTGAAGCGTGACCAGTGAACTGCTAGAGCTGCCGCGCATCAGCTCTATTTCCGCTCGAGTGATGGGTTGCTTGTAGGCCACCACCGCCAGCACCTCGAGCGCCGCACCAGACAACGGAGGAAGCGCGGGTGGAGCCAGCAGTGGGGCCAGCAGCGGCACCAGTTCGGGGCGCACAATCAAGCGGTAGCCTCCGGCAATGCGTTCGAGGGCCAGACCGAGATTTGATTGCTCGAGGGTGTGTTCAAACTCACTCACCAGGGTTTCTACTGCTTCGGGACGCACTCCCAAAAGTGGTGCCAGCTCAGCAGAGGTCACGGGACGGCCTGCCCCCAACAGGGCCGCTCCTAAAATGGCTTGAACCCCCTTCATCCCAGAATCTCGAGAATCTGGGCCTCGGTGACTTCGCCTTGGCGCACGACTCTGCGCTCGAGCAGGTTATACACCGTGCTGGCCTGACCACTGGAAGGACCGGGATACCACAGTGAATCATAAAGCTGAGAATGTTTTCTGGCGTCCTCGAGCGTGGTGACGGGGGGTTCACCGCTGAGGTTGAGACTGGTGCAGGCTGCAAATCCTCCCACCCCCTCGAGCAACTCTTGTACCGCCGAGAAATGGGGAACTCTCAACCCCACCACGCCGCCCGGTTGCAAACGTTCTGGAAGGTCTGCTCGAGCTGGAACGAGTAGGGTCAGCGCTCCCGGCCACAGGGTGGACAGGCGCTCGAGGTCTTGTTTTGTGTCCGGTCGAGCGAGGTCTGAAAGGGAGAGGGCCATGTCAATGCTGGCACAAAGACATTGAAAAGGTTTGTCGGTCTGCCGATTTTTGAGCTGGTATAGGCGCTCGAGGGCTGCTGAATCCCAGGGATGGACCATCAGACCCCATACCGTATCTGTCGGTAGAGCCACTACTTTTCCCGACTTTATCGCGTTCACCGTATCCTTAAGAATCTCGAATTCCATACATCTAAAACCTCAAGCCTGCTTTATACTCCTTTCATGCCTGTCTTTACATACAAGGTGCGTGACCGCGCTGGAAAGATTGTGTCCAGCTCGATTGAAGCAGACAACATCACTCAAGTGCGCGACGCCCTGAGACAGCGTGAGCTGTTCATCGTCAGCATTGCCGCTCCCAAAACCGGCTTAAACGCCGACCTCAACATCCCTGGACTCGAGGGCAAGCCCAGCCTGAAGGACGTGGCGATCTTCTCGAGGCAAACCGCCACCATGCTCAACGCGGGCGTGCCACTGGTGCAATCTATGGCCATCATGCAGCGCCAGATTGAAAAGGCTCCGCCCAAGAAAATAGTCAAAGACCTGCGGGTCACGGTAGAGGGTGGGCAACCTTTTTCAGAAGCCATCGCCAAGTATCCCAAAGTCTTCTCGAGACTGTTTCTCAACCTGGTACGCGCAGGTGAGGTCTCCGGTACGCTGGACAGCATTTTGGGCCGCGTCAGCGACTTTCTCGAGAAAGAACTGGCCCTGCGCGGCAAAATTAAAAGCGCCATGACTTACCCGGTCATCGTGTTGACCTTTGCGCTCCTCATCACCTATTTTCTTTTGACAACCATCGTGCCACAGTTTGCTGGCATTTTGACTTCGCTTGGAAGTAAATTACCACCATTGACACAGGGTCTTATAACTGTTTCTAACTTTCTACAAAACCAGCTCTGGATTCTGATTATTGTCGTTGCCGTGCTGGTATTTGTTTATAACGCCTACTACCGAACGCCCAAAGGTAGACGGGTCATTGACCGCATTAAACTCAAGACACCCGTATTAGGAACCCTGATTCAGCGTTCGGCTATCGCCAGCTTTGCCCGCACCTTTGGTCTGCTGCTTGAGAGCGGGGTCAACGTTATTGAAGCGTTAGACATCACTAAAGGCACTGCCAATAACGCTATTGTAGAAGACTCTATTGAGAACTGCAAAAACGCAGTGATTGGCGGCGACGCCATGTCCAATTCGCTCATCGTTTCACCTGTTTTCCCCCCCATGGTCACGTCCATGATTGCGATTGGTGAGGAAACAGGAGCGCTGGACGACATGTTGCGGAAAGTAGCTGACTACTATGACCGTGAGGTAGACGAGGCCGTAGACAGCCTGACCGCTGCTATCGAACCCCTTATGATTGTTGTTTTAGGAATTATTGTTGGTGCCATAGTCATCGGTATGTTTTTGCCACTTTTCTCCATCATTGGCAACCTGACCCAGACAGCCTAAAGCATCTCGAGGATTCAAAGGGCAGCGTCTTGGCTGCCCTTTTTTCTGGCTTGGGGTAATACGGAATCCGAAAATTCTTGTA
>JACMOA010000204.1 GCA_014378225.1 Deinococcales bacterium
CTTGAGCTTCTCGAGCACCTCTGAAAGCAACTCTCCCTGGGGTTCCTCCTCGAGCGGGGCAAAAGAACGATTTAGTTTGCGCTCGAGCTTGACCCGCATTTCACGCTCGCTCAGGGCGCGTTGTGAAAGCACGCTATATGCGTACTGGAGCAGGTCGGCGGCAGTTGCTAGAGGCAACTCTCGAGCTTCACCCTCCGGTTTGTGGGAATATCTTCCAAATCCAGCCATATCATTTCAGTATAAACGTAACGTCACCTCGAGTCACGGAGAGTTCCTTTGGCTTTTGAAAGCAAACGTCGAACGTCGAACATCTGGGACGGTCTTGGCGTTTGACGTTGGGCGTTTGCTACCTCAAATTGAACAACAAGCTTATCCCTTCGGAGGCACAATAACGTCATCCAAGCCCTGTAACCCGCTTCGCACACCCGGTATAATCCTCGAGTGAACCGTTTAGTCCGTCTCGAGGTGGAATCCCTGGCCATTATTGACCGTCTGGCCCTCGAGCTGGGGGGTGGCCTGTGCGCCTTTACCGGAGAAACCGGGGCGGGAAAAAGCATCGTGATAGACGCGCTGGGTTTGCTGCTGGGTGGACGTGGCTCGAGCGAGATGATTCGCAGTGGGCGCGAAAGTTTGCTGGTCAGCGGTTTCTGGGACGATGAACTGGTGGCGGGGCGGCGCATCACGGCAGCGGGGCGCGGCACGGCTCGGCTCGAGGGTGAGGTGGTCTCGGTTCGAGAACTTGGGGCCAGGGTGGGGGAGAGGTTGACCCTGCACGGCCAGCACGCGGCGGTGGCCTTACTCAGTACCCGTACCCACCGCGAGTTTCTGGATAAAGGTTTACCTGCTGGGGATTTGCTCGAGCGTTATAGCGCGGCTTACACACAGTTTACTACCGCTAAAGACCGCCTCGAGCGTCTGAAAATGGGAGAGCGCGAACGGGCGCGGGAGTTAGACCTGCTCGAGTACCAGTTTCGTGAAATTGCCGACCTGAACCCGCAAGGCGGCGAAGAAGAGCCGCTGGAAGCCGAACTCGAGCGCCTGAGTAACCTCGAAGAGATTGCGGCCCAGGCGGCCCAGAGTCTCGAGCTGTTGCAAGAAGCCGACTACAACGCGCTCAGCCTGATTCAGGAAGCGGTCAAAACCCTCTCCAACGTGGCTAAAGTAGACCCGGCTGTAGCGACCTTGCGCGAAACCCTCAAAGAAGTGGCGTCTAACCTTAAAGCCGTTTCAAGTGAGCTGACCGGGATTTCAGAGGACAGCGCTCCAGACCCCGAAGAACTCGAGCGCATCTCCAACCGCCTGACGGGCTTGACCAAACTCAAAAATAAGTACGGAGCCACCTTAAAGGACGTGCTGAACTATCAATCCGAACTCGAAGTTAGACTGCTCGAGCTACGCGGGGACGATGCCGATTTGGGCGACTTGGAAACCCACCTGACCCATTTTCGCTCCCTGGTGCTCGAGGTGGGCGCGGAACTTTCCAAAGCTCGAGCGGAAGTGGCGCTCGAGCTGGGTGGGAGTCTGGTTTCGGTGGTGCGTAAACTGGGAATGCCCCACGCCCGCCTCGAGTTCGCGCTGACCGCTCTGCCAGAACCTTCCTCAAATGGCCTCGAGAGCGTGGAAATCCTCTTTTCGGCCAACCCCGGCGAGGATTTGGGACCACTCTCGAGCGTGGTGTCCGGCGGTGAACTCTCGAGGGTGATGCTCTCCTTGTCCACCGTGTTAGGCTCGAGCACGCCCACGGTAATTTTTGACGAGGTGGACGCGGGGATTGGTGGGTCTGCCGCTGGCGCGGTTGCAGGACAATTGGCCGATTTGGCCTTGAGCCATCAGGTTCTGGTGGTCACGCACTTGGCCCAGATTGCCGCTCGAGCGGACCATCACTATCTGGTGGAAAAGCGTGTTAGAGACGATGGGCGCACCGAAACCACCGTTCGCGCCCTGAACGAATCAGAACGGCTCGAGGAGCTGGCCCGAATGCTGAGCGGTGAGGTTTCAAAAGTGGCGCTCGAGCACGCACGGGAACTGCTTTTCAGTGCGGGTCAATCGGGTGTGGGACGGTCTGGAGCGGGTCAGTCTGGTGTGGGTCAGAAGGGAAAAGCGGAGCGAAAACCTGTTTCAGCTCGAGGATAACCTGAATTTGGGGTCTGAATCCTGACTCTCGAGCCAGTGCCACAAATCCGGTTGGGGGTCGGGGCCTTCACCCTGGCGCCCGAGCAAATTGTCAAATCCTTTAGTTCCCGGCAGCCAGCCCCGTTCACACGCTGCGCACCACAGAATAGGGTCTCCCCACTGGGCAATTTTGCGCTCGAGCGGACCCTGACAGCGGATGCAGTGCAGGTGGTGGGGGTGGGAGGGCTTCACGGGGGACAGTGTAGCGGTTGGGGGCGCTCGAGGGGCTTTTGCAGCTTTTGCTATCGGGCCATCCCGCTCGAGCGCCGAGCCTTTAGTTCCCCCTTCGACAAGGGGAAGATTCTGATAAGCGGCCCAGCCCGTGAGGTGCTGAAGTTGGGCCAAGACGCGGACAGGCCCAGTAGGTGCCGCTTTGTCCAAGACAGCCTAGCGCACAAAAGCAGGGGGATTTGGTCTGTTTCAGCTCGAGTGACCACAACCTGACCCAAATGCCCCCACCCGCTTAAGAAACCGTAGAACCTCACATACTTGCTCTGCTCGAGTACCATAAAGACAGATAAAAAGGGGTGACGTGTGCGAAAAACTTCTGCATGGCTGACTTTAGGTGCGGCTCTGATAACGGGTTCGGCGATGGCGCAGGAATACAGCTCGCTGTACGGCGGTGGAACGTTCGGCTCGAGCCAGAAGGTAGAACTCAGTTATGAGGTTGCAAAGCAGCCAGATACGCTCTACGTGTATCAGGTTCTGAACCCCAGCGCACTGCTGGCTCTGGGCGGTCCTCAAAATTTCAAAAACACCTCTCAGCTCGAGCTGAAGCGGGTCAAATCCCTTCAGGTGGGCGGGGTCAGGAAATACGGCTCGGTCAATCTGGGCGTGCTCGAGCGCGGACTTTATCTGGCGCAACTCGGCAAGAACAAAACCGCCAAAGCGGTGCTGGTGCTGGTGACGGACCTGGGTCTGGTGGTCAAGTACGACGGTGACGACATGCTCACCTACACCGCCGATACCCGCACCGGGAAACCCATTCCCACACGGGTTTTCTTGCTCGAGAAGGGGAAAACCCTTTCCGAAGTTGGCTCGAGTAAAGCTGGACTCGCAAGTTTGAAAACTGACAAGGGCGGCAAGGAAAATGTGTATGTGGCGGCCAGGGCCGGAGACCAGTGGGTTTTTTCCTCGAGCTACGTGAGCGACTGGAACCGTGAAAAGAGCCGGATTTACCTGCAAACAGACCGCCCGGTGTATCGCCCCGGCGACACGGTGTTGTTCAAGGGAACCGCTCGAGCGGCGTTAGGACTGGCCCCGCTGGCGGGTAAAAAGGTTGTGCTGACCCTCAAAGCCCCGGACGACTCCGAGCTGTACAGCGCCGAACTGCTGACAGACGCTTACGGCAGCTACTCGAGCGAATTCAAACTGCCGCTGGACGTGCGTCTGGGCGGCTTTAGCATCGTCACCGAACTCGAGGGTCAGAGCGCCAGTGGCAGTTTTGAGGTGCAGGAATACGTCAAACCCGAATATTCGGTGACGGTCACGCCCGAGAAAATGGTGGCAGTGCAGGGCGGCAAGCTGAGTTTTACCATCAAGGCTGAGTATCTGTTTGGCGGCGGCGTGGCCGGAGGTCAGGTCAACTATTCGGTGGTCAAAAGCCGTCTGTGGCGCTCCTACTGGGAATCCGACTACAGTTTTTACCCGGACCTGAGCGTGCCAGACAACGACGAATCCATCGTGCTGCGGGCCGAGGGTCAGCTCAACGCTAAAGGTGAATTGGTTGTTACGGTGCCACTAGAGAAGGATAAGGCCGACGATTATCAGCTCACTCTACAAGCTAACGTCACCGACGAGGCGAGACGTGAAGTCTCGAGCAGCGCGTCCATCCTCGCTTACCGCTCGGCGGTGGTGATGGAGGTCTCGAGCGGACGGTACAGCCTCCCCGTGGGCGAGACCGCCACACTCGAGGTCTCGAGCGCCGACCTTCAGGATAAGCCGGTGTCCACTCCCTTCACGCTCGAGGTCCGGCGGGAATACTGGGTGCGTGGCTTCGGGCAGCGCTCGGTCAAGGTGACGACGCTCGAGGGAAAAACCGACGCTAAAGGTATGGCCAAGGTTAGCTACAAACCCAAAGAGCAGGGCGATTTCCGCTTTATCGTGCGGGCTAAAGACGGCGCGGGCAATCCCACCGAGAGCAGCAGCTACCTGTGGGCCTACGACGGCAGCCCCTGGTATTACGACTATCAGAGTGCCACGGTCAACACCGACAAGCCCGAGTACAAGGTGGGTGACACCGCCACCCTGACCATTGACTCGCCGGTAGAGAACGGGTACGCACTCATCACGCTCGAGGGGGTGAATCTAGGCAAAGCCGAGGTGGTTCCCATCAAAGGCAGCACCCTCACCTACAAGGTCAAAGTGACCGAAGCCATGCGCCCCAATCAAAGTATTGGGGTCACGCTGGTGGGCAAAGGCCAGTATTACACCGACACGGTCACGCTTACCGTGCCGCCCAAAGAGAAGTTTCTGGATTTCAAAATCTCGAGCGACAAGGCGGTGTACAAGCCGGGTGAAACGGCGGTCTACACCGTCAAACTGACTGACTCAAGCGGGAAACCTGTACAGGCCCAGGTTTCGCTAGGGCTGGTGGACGAAGGGGTTTACCTGGTGCGCGAGGACTCTACCCCGGACATTCGCGGCTTTTTCTATGCGTGGCGTGGCAATGTGGTGGGAACCCAGACCGCAGGAGATTATTACTTTGGTGAAGCGGCCCCGGCAGCCCTCGAGCAGATGGCTCGAGCGCCCATGACCAACGCAGTTTTTGCTCAGGGCAAGGGCGACGCTGCCGCCAAACTTCGCAGTGAGTTCAAGGACACCGCTTCCTGGACGCCCTCGATTGAAACCGACGCAAACGGCGTAGCCCGCATAGAAATCAAGTTGCCAGACAACCTGACCACCTGGAGATTAACCGCCCGCGCCATCACCCTCACCGATTTGGTGGGTCAGGATACCTACAAAATCAAGACCACGCTTCCGGTTATCGCACGGCTGGCCACACCGCGCTTTCTGGTCCGCACCGATAGCGCCAACCTGCGCGTCATTGGGCAGAGCAACCTGACCGCCCCCGCCGCTTTCACCCTCAAGCTCGAGACCGACAGCCTGCTCAAAGTGGACGGAGCCTCCTCCTCGAGCAAAAATGTGGCTCCAGGCGCACGGGTCAGCACAGATTTCACGGTCAAAGCCACTCAGATTGGCTCGAGCACCCTGAAGGCCAGTGTACTGAGTAAAACCAATTCAGACGCCCTCGAGCGCAAGATTCCCATTCAGCCGCGTGGCATTGGCAGTGAAGTGGGCTGGGCGGGTCAGAACTCGAGTAAGTGGACCTTCAATTTGCCCGAGAAAACCGCCTTATCCAGCGTGAAAGGGAAGCTCTTCCTCACACCTTCGTTGGTGGCCGCCGTTTCACCTGCGCTGCGTTACCTGGCGGGGTATCCTTACGGCTGCACCGAGCAGACCCTCAGCCGCTTCGTGCCGTCCTTGCTGGCGCGGCGGGTGGGCGGTGGCCTCGCAGACCTGCCCGAAGAGGTGGCGGCCAACCTGGACAACTACGTCCAGGACGGCCTCAAGCGTCTATACGCTTTTCAGCACGATGACGGCGGCTGGGGCTTTTGGGAAAACGACGACTCGAGCGCCTTCAACAGCGCCAACGTGCTCTCCGGTCTGCTCGAGGCCAAGGTGGCGGGTTATCCGGTGCGGAACGACGCGCTCGAGCGGGGGGTCAAATACCTGCAAAGCACGGTTCGGGGCAGAAAAGTTGTGGGCAACGCCGACGCCAAAGCCTACGCGATGTACGCCCTGGCTCGAGCGAATTACGGCGTGACCGGACTTTCAGACGTCCTGCTCGAGAACGATATCACCCCGTATGGACTGGCACTGGGAGCGTTGGCCTATCAGTCGGCGGGAATGAAA
>JACMOA010000205.1 GCA_014378225.1 Deinococcales bacterium
AAGATAGTTTGGCAGTTTGGGTTGCTTCAAGCGCGTGAAAAGCTGCGACGCCACTACCCCAAACTGGAAACTCATAGCCCCTGACTCTTGTGTGGTCATCCACTAGGTGCCGCTTATCTCAAGACACTGCTGTAGTTGGGCCAAAACAGACAGCCGGAGGTGTTCTACATTAACTTTCCTTTGCGAATTCCGCTAAAACTCGAGCGAATTCAGCGTAATTTTTACTTTTAACCTGTACGCTTGCATCTATGCCCACCGTTCTGCTCATCAACGCCCACTCCAAACGCGGTCAGGAGATGTTCGAGGCCGCGCAGCAGGTATTAAAAAAAGTGGGTTTCCACGACCTCGAGCCGCACGCGGTCCAATCGCTCGAGGAATCTGAAGCGGTGCTGCGGGCCGCCATTGCACGGGGCGATGAAATGGTCGTGGTGGGCGGCGGGGACGGCACGCTCTCGAGCAGTGCCCATGTGCGGGCGGGGACGGAGACCGCGCTAGGGGTGCTGCCGCTGGGAACCGGAAACACCTTCGCACGCGGCCTCGAGCTGCCGCTGGATTTGGAAGGGGCTGCAAAAGTGCTGGCTAAAGGCGAGTTTGCACGGGTAGATGTGGGCCGGGTCAATGGGCGAATCTTTATCAACAGCGTGTCGCTGGGCGCGTCTGAACAAATTGCCTCGAGGTTGGATAAGAGTCTCAAGAAAAAGTTTGGGCTGATGGCGTGGCCTGTGGCGGCACTCCGAGCGCTGGGGGGGCGCAGACCGATGCGGCTCGAGCTGAGAACCGAGTTTCTCAAGATGAACATCAAAACCCGGCAGCTCCTGATTGCCAACAACAGCAACATCGCCAGTTTTGTGACCGCGCCGGGAGCCACGCTGCAAGACGGGCGACTCGAGACCTTGATTCTGGGCAATGAAAGTTTGTGGAGTTTGGTCAAAGCGTCCTGGAATTTGTTGCGTAAACGCTCGAGCAAAACGGACATTCACTCGGTTTTTGGCCCCGCCATCGAGATTCACTCATTAAGCAAGGCAAGGCCCGCCAACGTGGACGGCGATATCCTGACCTACACACCGCTCAAGGTGGATATCCTGCCTCGAGCGCTGCGGGTGGTGGTTCCGCTTGGTTCGAGCCTGCTGACCGAAGGGAAGATGTTAGAATTCGCCCTCGAGCGGGAACGGGCTGAGGCCGAGGGTTAGAAAACCTTCCGGGCAGGAATCGCTCAGGCACTCTGTCTGAGCGATTCCGCCGGAGCCGCCCAGGCCGCCTTTCTGGCCGGAACAAACGCGGCCAGAACTCCCACTAGCGGACTCGAGACCAGGGCCAGAATCATCAGCTCGAGCGGGAAGGTGGGCGCGACCCGGTACCCGGTCAGGCTGTTGGCCGCAGCAGTGATGGTTTGACTGAGCGCCACTCCGCCCAGGAGGCCCAGCAAAATGCCCAGCATCACCACCAGAATGCCCTCGGCAAACACCGAGCGCATCAGCTCGAGCCGGGTAAACCCCAGTGAGCGCAGAACCGCCATTTCATGACTGCGTTCGCGCAGGTTCATACTCAGCGTGTTGCCCACGCCCATCGCGGCTACCAGCACGGTTAAAACCAGCAAACTGTTGGTGGAGCCAAAAAACTGCCCGGTCACTTTGAGAATCAGCGCCTTGTAATCCGCGTTGTACTGCAAATCCAGAAACAGGTTCGAGAAACGGTTTTTAAGGCGTTCGCCAAACGCTCGAGGGTCCAGACCCGCCTTCACCGAGAGCACATAGAGTTCGGCTTTTCCGCCACCAAAGCGCTCGAGGTCTTTGAGATTGGCCACTACACTTTCCCCGGCACTGGTGTAATCCACCACCACGCCCAGCACCCTGAACGGGGTCCAGCCGTCGTCGGTTCGCAGGGTAAAGGTGTCCCCCACATGCACCCCGTAGCGGTCTGAGATAGTTCCAGACACGAACACGCCGCCGCCCTCATAAAACGCGGGCAAAGAATCCTTGATGTTCCCCTCGAGAAATTGTAGGACTCCGGTTCCGGTTTTTGGGTCGTAGCGCTCTGGGTTAGTGAAAATAAGGCTAGCGTTTCTGGCCTTTGAACCAGGAGCCGGAGGCTGAAATCGGCCTACCCGAACCGCCACTGGAGAAATCTCGCGCAACTCTGGGAATTCACTTTTCAGGGTAGATTCCCAGTTGTCCGGAAAAGGGGCCGCCGCTGCCACGAACATATCGCCCAGGATGGTGCTGTCCACCCAGTTTTTCAGGTTGGCGTTGATGCCGCTGACCATGCCGCCCACGCCCACAATCAGGCCCATGCCCAGCGCCACCGCACCCACCGCCACGCCGTTGCGCCCCTTCGAGCGTAGCGCGGCGCTCAGACCCACTTTGGCAGGCGTTCCCAGCAGTTTTTTCAGCACCGGACCAATCGCTTTTCCCAACGGCTCGAGCAGTAACGGGGCCACCAGTGCCACGCCCAGAAACACCAGACCCATTGCAAGGCTAGCCATCAGCAGGGCGATTTCTCGAGGCCAGCCCAGAATCGCCAGCAGCAGGCCTAGGATGAGCAAAGCCGCCCCGTACAAGCTCGAGCGCCCGTTATTCGGAACGAAGGCTTCCCTGGCAGCTTGCACGGGTGACACTCTGGAAGCGGCTCGAGCTGGACCACTAGCCGCCACGAACGCTGTGACCGTACCAATCAGCGCTGAGAAGGCAATTTTCTCCCACGGAAGTAAAAGCGTTCTGAAGGGGAAATCCAGCAGGAAAGCATTGAACGCGGTAATGGCTGCCGCAATGCCGATGCCCAGCAAAATCCCGGCGATAATCCCTGCCACACTCACAAAAGCCGCCTCTAGATAACCCAGACCCAGCACCTGACGCTGGGTAAAGCCCAGGGTGCGGAGCAGGGCAAACTCGCGCCGTCGCTCCACCGTAGCGGCGGCAAAGGTGTTGTAGGCCAGAAAACCGGACAGCGCCAGCAGGGTTGCCGCCAACACCTGAAGGCCGCTGCCCACGGTCTGAATCAGGCCGCTCGAGACCTGACCCCGCCCCGCCGGGTAGAGCGCGTTTAAGTTGGGTGGAACCACACCCTCGAGCCGGGTGCGTACCCCTTCCGCGTCCGCATTAGGGCGCAAAACCAGGCCCAAGTAGCTGATACGGCCCGTTAGGAAAGTAGCTTTCTGTAGGTCCATAAGATTCACAATCCCCACCTGACCCCCGTTCAGGCTCGAGAGTCCAGAATCAGTTTTCAGCGTTCCGGTCACGCGGAATTGAAAACTGCCAATCGGGGCCACGAACTCGAGGGTATCGCCAATCTTGAGACCCACTCTAGCCGCGTAAGCCTGAGTCAGGGCTATTCCGCTCGAGCCAGCGGCTGGAAAAGTCCCGCTCGAGAGTTTGGTGCTCAGTGCGTCCGGGCGCTCAGTAGGTTGACCAGAAAGCAGAAAGCCGCCCTGAAGCCCCGGAATCAGCGGACGCACGTACTTTCCCGCGTCCTGCCGGACCACCGCGTAAGACTCGAGCGTGGCAATCGTACTCACGACTTCCGGCTGCGCTCGAGCAAGTTTTTCGGCCTCCTCAGCATTAATCACAGCGCGGGCGGTGCTCGAGGGGGCCAGTAAAAGCTCGGCCTGACCACTGGCTCGAGTAAACACGTCGCGCAGGTTGGCGTTGATGTTATCGCCTACGGTCACGGTTCCCAGCACGGCGGCGATGCCCAGAGCCACGCCCAAAATGGTAGCCAGGGTACGCCAGGGGTGACGCAGCAAATTTTGAAGCGTATAGCGCAGCAACATGATGGTTTAACTGTACAGCGGGGGGGTCGGGACAGATTGGCCCCCATTACAGGGTATCCTCCACCGCTCGAGCCGACTATAATAAACTCATGTCTGTACGCTGGTTGGCTTTGTACAGCGGGAAAGACCCGCACCCCCGTATGTTTGATTCACTCGAGCGGGCGCTGGCTTACCTCGAGCGCTTTGAGCGGCTACCCGAAGAGGTGCTCGATAGCTTTGCGCTCAAACTGATGGGTATGGGCGAGGCTACCGTAGCACCGCCCGAAGCCAAACAGGGGTATCACCTGATTTACACCGACGTGCAGCGTCAAGCCAAGCGCGACGCCGAAAAGGGCGCTCGAGAGGATACCGAACAAGCTTCAGCTCGAGGGTGAACCCACACCAAACCTCGAGACCTTCCCACCTCGTCCAAACCGTGTCCAAACTCGCATCTGCCCCCACCGGATTTGTCCGACTGAACGCGGTCAGTCTGGTCTTGGCGGCGTGGTCACTTTTTCTGGCGCGTGTATTGCTGTTGCAAACCCTCAAACCTCTTCCCGGCTGGCTAACGGTGGCACAAGGTCTCATTCTGGGGATGTGCGTGGTGCTGGGTGCGCTCACCCTCACTCGAGCGCTGCACCGAGACGTGGGCCGCAAAGCCCGTAGACTTCCCCTTTTTTTCGCGTCCGTGCTGCTGAGTAGCTGTGTGCTGCTCATTTGGGTCCAAATTTGACACCCACCTCAGGCCGTGCTACCATTCTTTACGCTGATAAAGTACCTTTGACGCCGTAAGGCCAGAGCATTACCAGAGCATTATCGGGAGTAGTAAGGGTGGGGCGCTGTAGCCAAGCGGTAAGGCAGAGGTCTGCAAAACCTCCATCCGGCGGTTCGATTCCGCCCAGCGCCTCCAGAGCTTTACCCCGTCATGAGGTTTAAAGTTTAGTCTCGTAGCTCAGCGGTAGAGCACTACATTGACACTGTAGGGGTCAGCAGTTCAAACCTGCTCGAGACTACCAATTCAAGAAAAAACGCCCTCGAGTGGGGCGTTTTTTGATTTATAGGATGTGATACGGATTCTGATTGATTCCGTTACGTGTTCCGCTGTCTTGGACAAAGCGGCACCTTCCGGGCCTGTCCGCGTCTTGGACAAAGCGGCACCTTCCGGGCCTGTCCGCGTCTTGGACAAAGCGGCACCTTCCGGGCCTGTCCGCGTCT
>JACMOA010000206.1 GCA_014378225.1 Deinococcales bacterium
TAAGACCGATTAAAGGTCATCCTTGCCAGTTTAGGCTTAAAGGGGGGGCTTATCAAGGCTCGGGCAGCGCACAGAGTTTCTTGTGAAAAAGTTTGTTTCTCTTAAGGATTGAAGAACACTCAAAAGCTAGGAATTCCCGTAAATTTTGGGCTAAGCTAAGTTTCAACTTTCAACTCGAGCCAGCACCAACCCTTTAGTTCAAAGGGATGAACCCAAATTCTTTCGATTTCACCCGCTCGAGCCATCCCTTTACCCTCGAGTCACCCTCGAGCGAACCCCCAAGGAGTTACCCGCATGATTGCCCTCATCACCGATTCCACCAGCGACCTCAGCCCAGAGCAACTCCAGCGCAGCAATGCAGTCAGCGTGCCGCTCTACGTGCTTCTGGACGGTCAGAACCTTAAAGACGGCGTCGAAATCAGCAGCAAGCAAATTTTTGAGGCGGTAGAAAAAGGCGTCAAGGTTCCCTCCACCAGCCAGCCCTCGCCTGTCGAGTTTGCCGAAGTTTATAAACGGGCGCTCGAGGGCGGGGCCAGCGAAGTGCTGAGCATTCATATCTCGGGAAAAACCTCTGGTACGGTGGGGAGTGCGCGTTTGGCCGCCCAAGATTTTGAGGGTAAGGTCACGGTTGTAGACAGCGAATCCATCACCGCAGGGCTAGCCATGCAGGTGTTGCGGGCCGGAGAACTCATCAAGCAGGGCCACACCATGAGCGAGGTGGTCTCTACCCTCGAGAGTGTGAGGCGGCGCATGGATTTCCGTTTTGGGGTGGACACCCTGGATTATCTCAAGAAAAACGGACGTATTGGCGGTGCACAAGCCATGATTGGGGGTTTACTGGGCATCAAACCCATTCTCAAAATTGCCGATGGACGCATTGACGCGGCGGGACGGGCGCGGGGCAACGGCAAGATGATGGAAGCCATGGTGGATTTTGTCAAAGCGTATCTGCAAACCCACGGCAGCGCTCGAGTGATGTACGGCGCGACCCCCGGCGGTGAAAGCAAACTGAGCGAGCTGCGCTCCAAGCTGCTGGGGCTGCCGCTCGAGGATTTGGGTAGAGTCACGGTGAGCGCGGTGGTTGCAGTTCACGCGGGGCCGGGTGCCATGGAACTGGCCCTCGAGCCAGTAGTTTAGTGCCGATTAAGAACTCTTTGGCGGAGGATGGCTCGAGCGAGAAAGTTCACCCTTCACTTTCATAAAACCGTGATACTGTGCTCGAGATGACGGACAAGGTAGCTCTGGATGGCTTCTAAAGGGGTTAAACTTCTGGTTTGGCTGGGCGTAGTGGGCAGCATTGCGGGCGTTGCCTATCAACTCACGCCCCATCCACAACAACCACCTCAGCCTGAAAAAAAGCTCGAGGCGGTCCAATCAGGCTCATCTGGGCCTGGAGCGTCCCAAGCGGTGTCGTTTGACAACCTTGATGCGTCGCAGAAAAGCGCACCCTCGAGTGCGCCACACAAAATTCGTTCTCGAGCAGTGAAGTTTGAGGGTTGTATTTCGCGTCCTACTGCGCTTAAGGTGCTCGAGCCGCCGCCTTCGGGGTCCCGGTTGGGCGGTCAGCTTGCCCTGTTCGTGGCCCGTTTCGACCCTGTTACGCTCGAGCCGACCAAAGCGGTGATGTTCAACCCAGACGCTTCTTTTCCACTGGCCAGCACTTACAAGCAGAGTGTGCTGTGGGCCTTGCTGCGCCAGATTGATGCGGGGCAGTTGCGCTGGAACGAAAAATTTGAAGTTACAAAAGCTAATCAAAGTTTGGGGTCGTTTCCTCATGATGGCTCGAGCGTGCGTCAGCTTGCTGAGCGCATGATTCAACATTCGGATAATACCGCCACCGACATCTTGCACCGCCGCATTGGTCTCGAGGCTCCACAAAAACTGGCCGACGAACTGGGCTTGTGTAAAACCCGCTTATTGCTGCCTACCAAAACCTGGTGGACCGCTCAGGCTGGAGCAGAACCCGAATACTTTTCCCCCTACAGCCGCCTGAATGGGGCCGAGAAGTTTGCCAAAGCGTCGCGTCCTTTTCAGCTCGAGATGGCCCGCAAACTGGACGCTCGAGCGCAGGCCCTTCCTGCCGACAAGTTGCGCCGGATGCTAGACCGTTACTTTGATGGCCCCTACTACAACCCCCAGATTGACGAGCAAACCCAAAATGCCACAACTGCTTTTGAGTGGGCAACCTTGGTGGCGCACGAGTTTTTAAACAGCGGTCTGAGTGTGCAGGGTGACAAAACTTTGAGCAACATCATGGACTTGGGTGTGGGCAAGGGGTACGTGCGCTCGAGCGTTCCAATCGTCAAATTTGGCGGTAAGACGGGCAACGGCTGGCGCATTTTTACCGCCAGTGGGTACGTGCAAACGAGAGCGGGACAACACATCGTGTATGTGCTGCTCAATCAGGCCAGCCCTCAGACCTACACCGTCACTCCTGGTTACATGCGCTCCGCTTACGGCTGGATTGTGCGTGGTATTCAAACCATTCAGGCTGATGACGCCCTGGAAAAGAAAGCTCTGGAAGCTCGAGTGAAGCAGCAGTTGGCTCGAGCGGAAAAGCCACTCGCAAACCTCAGGGCTGCTCACGAAACGGTGCAGGCGTACCAGAAGCTCATTGGCACTAGCGAAGACGCACGCTAAAGCCCAACTTGAGGGCGCTCACGCCGTCCTTCCATTCCAGGCCCAATTTGGGGTTAAAGGAAAAGCACTCAGAAAACACGTTCAGCTCGAGCGCCGCGCCCCCTTTATTTTGGGCAAAATCGTAACCCAATTCAGGTGTAACCCCAATGCTTGAGCGTAGGGGCAACAGGCGTACACTGCCTCCTAATCGGCTCGAGTGAATCGTGTTCAGGTCGGTCTCGAGCGCGTAACTCAGCCGGGGTTCCTCCAGCAACACGGGGCCGATTTTGCCATTTTGAAGGGTCAGGGTCAATGCCGTTGCGCTCGAGGGTTCCACTTTGAAAGCCGTGACCCTCGAGTTTCCCGCTCCTATTTTGAGCTGTTCCCCCAGCTCGAGCGTTCCCCAATCCAGTCTCGAGTGCACTTTAAAGTTGACCTCGAGAGCGCCATAAACACCTGCGCTAAATCCGTATCCGTGGGCCTCGAGCGAACCGAACACGCTGAGCCTTCCTGAAACCCACTCGAGCGGATAGCGTAGACGGGCGTGGAAGAAAGGTTGGGGCTGCGAATTCTCGAGCGCAATGCCAGCCAGCAGGTCGGTTTTGATTTTCCCCAGAGTCCAGCCGTAGCCCGCTTCAAAGCCACTAAATTTGTAAAGGCTCGAGTTTGCGGCGGCTCTGGCCTGAAAACCACGGGGCAGGTCGCGGTCCAGCGTCAGGCCCAGATTGTTGTCTCGTGGCTCGAGATTCAGGTCTATTCGCGCCCGTGCGGCTGTGCTTCCACGCTCGAGCGCCAGATTCCACTTTGCCCCA
>JACMOA010000207.1 GCA_014378225.1 Deinococcales bacterium
CGAGCGGTCTTACCTTTTTATCCAAAAGCGTTATCGGGAACCCTATGCAGATGATTTCCAATCCGTCCAAAACGCGCCGCAGCCTGCCCCTTTGGGCCTGGTCGCTGCTCAGCCTGCTGCTGATTGTGCTGATTTGGTACATTGCCACCGACCTGCTCAAGCTGTATCCGCCGTATCAACTACCCTCACCGCAAATGGTAGCGGGGGAGTTTTACTACGGCTTTTTTGGCGCAGCCCCAGACGGACAGTTAGGCAATGCAGTGCTGGGCAGCCTGCGCCGGGTGGCGTTGGGCTATCTGATTGCAGTGGCACTGGGCGGCGTGGTGGGCATCATTTTGTCGCTGTCCGAAACTCTGCGCTTTACGGTGGGCGGCTGGCTCACCGCTGTTCAGTCGGTTCCCAGCATCGCTTTTGTGCCGCTGGCAATTTTATGGTTTGGACTCAATGAAAAAGCAGTGTTCTTTGTGGTCATTCTCGAGGGGTTCATTCCCATTGCACTAGCGGTCTCGAGTTCGTTACGCAACGTGCCACCCAATCTGGTCACGGCGGGGCGCACTCTGGGTGCAAGGGGACTGGCGCTCTACACTCGAGTGTTGCTTCCAGCCAGCGTTCCCAGTCTGACCACCGCACTGCGAACCTCGTGGAGCTTTTCCTGGCGGGCGCTGATTGGTGCAGAACTCCTGACCGCCAACCCTGGTCTGGGACAAATTCTCGAGGTGGGGCGCAACGTGGCTAATATGTCGTTGGTACTTGTGGCCATCATTATCGTGGGCGTGGTGGGTGGACTGTTTGACGCTTTAATTCGGAGCTTTGAAACTCGAGTGCGTAAAAACTATGGTCTGGAGGTCGTAAAATGACCGCATCTTTGTACAGTTCTCGAGCTGCCGCCTCAAGGCACATTCAACACGAACCCGTTCTGCGCCTCGAGAACGTGGCCTACACTTACGCACACGGTATGCAAACTAAAGCCGCGCTCGAGCCAATCAACCTGAACATTCGGCGTGGAGAGTTCGTGTGCGTGGTGGGGCCGTCTGGCAGTGGGAAATCTACCCTACTCGCGCTGCTGGCAGGTTTTCTCAAACCCCAGCAGGGTCAGATTCTGCTCGAGGGCCAACCCTTAAATGGTCCCAACGCAGGTCAAACCCTGGTGCAGCAGGAAGCGGCGCTGTTTCCTTGGCTGACGGTGTGCGGAAACGTAGAATTTGGCCTCGAGCGCAAAGGCATGAAGCGCTCCGAGCGCAAGAAAAGAGCACTGGACACCCTCGAGCTGGTAGGTTTGCTGGAATTCGCCGAGCGGCGGGTTCACGAACTTTCCGGCGGTCAGCGCCAAAGGGTCAGTATTGCGCGGGGGCTAGTTCTCGAGCCATCTTTGTTGCTGCTGGACGAACCCTTTTCCGCGCTGGACGTGAGCACCCGCGAACACTTAGGCGTGGAGTTACTCGAGCTGTGGAAGCGCACCGGAACCACTATTTTATTCGTAACCCACCATCTGGACGAGGCTCTACGGCTGGGGGGGCGGGTGATTGCCCTGCGCGACGGTAAAATGGTGCTCGAGGGTGAAAGTTCGGGTATTACTGAGCCTCAGTTGAGGGCGCTGCTCTAGCTGCTCTGGCTGCTTTAAGGGCGAGCGTTAAGCTGAGGACCGCGCTAAACCGCTACTTTTTGCTCAGCTTGACCACCAGTGAAGCGCTGACCCTCGAGACCAAATCCTCGCCCACCTTGAGCACAAACATGCTGGCGTTGATGCGGTCTCCCGCGCTGTTGAACTTGACCTCTCCGGTAATCAGGTTGCGAACCGTCACCTGACGCAGGGCTTTTTCAACCGCTTCTCTCGAGGGCTTGAGGTTTCCATTGCGGCGCACCGCGTCCACAATAGCCTGGGCCACGACCCGGAAAGCATCGTAACCCAGCACCTGATTCACGTCTGGGTTCTTGCCAAAGGTTTTTTTAAACCGGGCGATAAAGGTATTCGCTCGAGGGTAGGCCGCAGGCGGCGCGGCGATTCCGGTGTGATACACCCCAACTGCGTCCTTGCCCGCGCCCTGGCGAAACTGGTCGTTGTCAATGCCGTCTGCGCCCATGAACACCACGTCCAGCTTGGCGGCGCGGATGGCTTTGAGAAAGGGTACGCCCACGTCCGAGGTGCCTGCGTAGTACACCACGTTGGGCTTGTCCTGTTGGATGTCAGCAATCACCCGCGTGAAATCCGTTTTTTCGTTGTAGTAACCCGTGACCTTGAGACCTCTGCTATCAGCAGCGGCTTTGAACTGGTTGAACAGCCCTTTACCGTAGGTACTGGTGTCAGTCATGACCAGCGCACTTTTTAAATCCAGTTGGTCCACGAGAAAGTCTACGGCACCCCCCGCCTGAGCGTCGTCACGGGCCACGATGCGGTTTACATTGAGCAGGCCGCGCTCGGTAACGAGTGGGTTGGTGCTCTTGGGGCTGACCATGCCCACATTTCCAGTCGCCAGCACCTCGCTGGCCGCCAGGGTCACGCTCGAGTTCATGGCTCCCACCACCGCCAAAATGCTGGGGTCTTCCAGGATGCGCTGGGCCTGCTTTCTGCCTTCGTCTGGGGAGCGCTTGTCGTCAAAGGTCTCGAGCCTGAGTTCAAAGCCCAGACGTTTGAAGGTGGGTTTGAGTTCCTCGAGCGCCAGACTTGCGCCTTCCCGAGCTTCTACCCCGGTCAGGTAGCCGGGGTCTGTGGCCGGAAACAGCATAGCGATGGTGATGGGAACCTCTGCCCCTCGAGCGAACGAGAGGAGCGCAAAGCTCAGGAGCACAGCTAAACTCCGACGACGACCCGATACGGATGTACTCTGCATGATGCCTCCCCCACAATTTTTATTAAGCTTAGATTAAGATATTACTATATTAGCATGTTTAATCCTTGCAAAGGGGTTTAACACTCGAGCAGTACACCAACGACAACGGGGTAGAGTTTCCAGAGAGTTTTAGTACACTGACCCGCGTGGTAGAGGAGGTTTTTAAGGCGCTCGAGCGGGATACACCACGAGGCACCATAGAAGCGTGCCTAGACCGCCTGACCAAGTTCAGGTAAACTCATCTGTGGTCAAGCTTTTTTAAGGTCCAGGAGGACTATCTTGAAACTTCACGAATATCAGGGCAAAGAGGTGCTGCGCCGTTTCGGAGTAGCCGTACAGGACGGCGAAATTGCTTATACCCCAGACGAGGCCCGCAATATTGCACTCAAGTACGGTCAGGCTGTAGTGGTCAAGGCTCAGGTGCATGTGGGCGGACGTGGAAAAGCTGGCGGGGTCAAGTTCAGCCCCACTCCAGACAGCGCCTTTGAAAATGCCCAGAAGATTCTGGGCATGGACATCAAGGGTCTGACGGTTAAAAAAGTGCTGGTCACCAAGGCCGTGGACCTGGATAAGGGCGTGGAATACTACGTGGGTATGATTGTGGACCGCAATGTTCAAAGCTACACACTGATGGTTTCCAAAGAAGGCGGCATGGAGATTGAAGAAGTGGCGGTGGACACGCCCGAGGCCATCATTAAATTCACGGTGGACCCCATCGCAGGTTTGCGTCCGTTCGAGGCCCGCGCCATTGCACTCGAGGCTGGACTGGTTGGGAACCTGAACAAGATTGCCGACATGATGGTGCGCCTCAGCAAAGCTGCCTTTGAAAGTGACGCTAACCTGGCCGAAATCAACCCACTGTTTGTGGACGAAAAAGGCGACCCACTAGCGCTGGACGCCAAAGTGGATTTGGACGACAACGCGATTTACCGTCACCCGGATTTATCTCACTACCGCGAACTCGAGGCCGAGCACCCGCTCGAGGTGGAGGCCAGCAACTACGGCTTTGCCTACGTGAAACTGGACGGACACATTGGCGTGATTGGCAACGGGGCGGGCATTGTGATGACGAGTCTGGACGTGGTGAACCGGGTGGGCGGCAAACCCGCCAACTTCCTGGACATCGGCGGCGGCGCGAAAGCCGAAGTGGTGTACAACGCGGTCAAGTTGGTGCTCAAAGACACCGACGTGAAGGGCATTCTGATTAACATCTTTGGCGGCATCACCCGCGCTGATGAAGTAGCCAAAGGCGTGATTCGGGCGCTCGAGGAGGGACTGTTGACCAAGCCTGTAGCGATGCGGGTAGCAGGAACCGCCGAGGAAGAAGCCAAAGCGCTGCTTTCGCAACTGACCAGCCCGCTTATCAAGATGTACCCCACCATGTTTGAAGCCGCGCAAGCCGTGAGCGACGAGGTAAAAGCGTGAGCATTCTTATCAATAAAGACACCAAAGTGATTGTGCAGGGCATCACCGGGCGCGAAGGGGCCAGCCACACCGCCTCTATGCGCGAGTTTGGCACCCAGATTGTGGGCGGCGTGACCCCCGGCAAGGGCGGACAGACTCACGAGGGCTTGCCCGTATACAACAGTGTGGGCGAGGCCCTCAAGCAGCACGCTATTGACGCCAGCATCATCTTCGTACCCCCACCCGGCGCAGCGGACGCAGTGCTCGAGGCGGCTTATGCGGGTATTCCACTGGTGATTCTGATTACCTAGTGCATTCCCACGGTGGACATGATGCGGGCGGTTAAAGAAGTGAACCGCCTGAATAAAGAGTCGCTCGAGCGCGGCGGCAAGGGTGTGCGTCTGGTAGGCGGCAACTGCCCCGGCGTGGTTACGGCGGGCGAGTGCAAGATTGGCATCATGCCCAACAAGATTTTTAGCCAGAAGGGAACTATCGGTCTTATCTCGAGGTCTGGCACTCTGACTTACGAAAGTGCCGCGCTGCTGGGCGCTGCGGGCCTGGGCATCAGCACCACGGTGGGCATTGGTGGAGACCCCATCATTGGTACCACCTTTGCCGACGTACTGCCGATGTTTGAAGCGGACCCTGGCACTGAAGCTATTGTGCTGATTGGCGAGATTGGCGGAGCCGACGAGGAAGCCGCCGCTGCCTATATTCGAGACCACATGAAAAAGCCCGTGGTGTGCTTTATCTCTGGGCGCACTGCGCCTAAGGGCAAGCGGATGGGACACGCGGGGGCCATCATCATGGGCAACGTGGGAACACCAGAAAGCAAGCTGGCCGCAATGGCCGAGGCGAAAGTTCCGGTGGCGGATACGATGCCGGAGATTGTGGAGTTGCTAAAGCAAGTATTAGGCAAGTAAAATTTTTCAAGTAAATGAACTTAGATGTGGTATAATGAGGGCATCACGATTGCCCTCATTTATTTATGGAAAGAATGCAATATACAATCCATAAAAGGTGCCAAATATAGCAAAGAGGGATAAAATTATGTAGAATGGGTTGTTAGGTATATCTTTTATAAATTCAACTAAATTGAACCTTGCGTTAGTTTTCAACTTTGCTTGAAGTTTATATTCTAGCAAATAGGAAATAATTTCTACTTTTTTAATTGTTGATAGCTTAATATCGCTAAACATGCCCTGGTCAAAAGCGTCAGCCTCCGCTCCACCAGCCATAAAATGACGCATTCCAAGTTCGTTTTTCTTAGCCAAAGATTCAAGTTTTGGGTCTTCTATATAGCCTTTCTCATAAATAGCTCTGAAGATATCTGCCAAGTCATACAAGTTATTTTCAGGTAGACTTATTGGTTGCCCACCAAGAATTCGATATCGATGTTCTATTGCTTTGAAGCCATATTGGGAACTCCTCATATTCCAATGGACAAACAAAGAATTCATGTTTTGCCTAAAAAATCTAAACAAATCGTTTAACATCTCCAGCTCAACCTGTTTGATATCTGGGTTTTGATTTCCTTTATAGATTAATTCCTCTCTTTTCTCTGCAAGAGAAAAGGTAGTAGTCTGCCCACCTAAATACTTTCGCACAGCTACGGCAACTATAGTTGGAGAGAAGCTATCAGGTTTTCCATAGAAAGTTTCACAAGAATAATGTATTACATGTAGTGAATTCGGGTCTTTTTTTAATGTTTTC
>JACMOA010000208.1 GCA_014378225.1 Deinococcales bacterium
AAAGGAGGGTTTAAATTCGAGCGGGCAGGCCCCACGGGGTGCCGTTCTGCCTAAGATAGGGCCGCTTTGTCCAAGACAGCAGGCGGGATTTACTCGCCTGCTACTTCCACGGGAGTAGTCTCGACAGGAGCCACCGCCACAGGAGCGCTCGAGGCGGCTTTGGTCTTGGCGGTTTCGCGCATGATGCGGCTGCGGTCGCTCTTGAGGCGGGCTGCTTTGCCGCGCAGGTCGCGCAGGTAGTAAAGCTTGGCGCGGCGTACCCGGCCCCGCTCGAGTACGGTCACTTTAGCGATGGTAGGGGTGTGCATAGGGAAAACGCGCTCCACACCCTCACTGAAGCTGATTTTACGCACGGTGAAGCTACGACCCACGCCGCTGTTCTTGATGGCGATGACTACCCCTTCAAAAGCCTGAATTCGGCTGCGGGTTCCCTCGGTTACGCGCACATCTACTCGCACGGTGTCTCCGGCCTGAAAGTCGGGCATATCGGTGCGGAGTTGGGGCTGGGCGATGCTTTTAAGAATGGTTCCACGGTTGATTTTCATGCTGACTCCTTCGCCACAGGCGGACCGAGGGCCACGCTCGAGGGGACAAAACCCCTGTGCTCGAGCCTGAAATGGCGGTGATACACTCTGGAAGCTGCACGTTCTGTTTCCGCCCCTCGTTCACTCTGACTCCGTGCCTTTTTGACACGTAAAGGAAAGGGTACATCAAACGCTCGAGCGGTGCAAGTGTGAAACAAGAATTTTCATGAGGATGGGTTGCACAGAGTAAACAGCAGGGGAGACCCCTCGAGCGCAAGAGGAAATCTCAAGCATCCTGACCTGAAAACAGAGTGCTCGAGGGAACCTATTTCTTCGAGCACTCCGCTAATTGCTAATCGCTAATCGCTCGTCACTTCTCTATTTGCACGCTGAACTCTTCATCCGGTACCAGCGCTCATCATTCACCACAGTGCGCTCTCCGTCAAAACTCAGATTAAGAGCTTTGGCAACCTTGTTGCCTTTGGGGGTCAGCATCAGGGCGAAACCCGCGCTGTTGGCCCTGCCAACCGTCCACTTTCCGGTTTGACGGCTCGAGCTTTTCATGCCCATCGCTTCGTCTACCAAATTGCGAATGTACGACCCATCCGAGCACAGGTGCAGAGTGTCTTTGGAACTCATACCCATGCCCATGCCTTCCATACCCGGCAGTGCGACGTTGGTTTCGCCGCCGCGCACCCCGCTCGAGCTGACGCTGTTCACGTTGCTAATCATCTTACCCTTGAGCAAGTTGAAGTACGTTTGCTGTTGAGCGCTCAGCTTGGCGCCTGCCGAACCCGATCCCAATACCACCGCTGCCAGAACTATCCACAACTGTTTTTTCATTGGAGCACCTCCACTAAGTTTAAACACACTTCTTAATACGGAACTGTAGCCCAGAGGTTTCCCCTCAAGGTTCATGTCACCTTAATTTAATCCGGTTGCACAAACCTAAGAGGTCGCCAGCCCCCTTGTGGAGCCAATTCTTCTGGCCCGCTCGATTCGCTTTCATACAGAACTGGGTTTCCCGAACTCCACGCCTCGAGCACTGGGGTTAAAATTCTCCAGGCCCACTCCACCTCGTCCATCCGCAGAAAGTGGGTCCGGTCCCCCTCGAGCGCGTCCAGCAAGAGTTGGTCGTAGGCGGAATAGCTTTCATGGCCTTCTTCATATTCGTTGTGCAGGCTGACGTGGCGGCTCGAGAGTTCCAGGCCCGGTTTTTTGACGGTCAAAATCAGGTCTATGGTTTCCTCCGGCTTGATTTGAAATACCAGCCAATTGTCCTCGAGCGGGTTTTGGGAGGTGTCGGCAAACAGTCGGGTGGGCGCTTCCCGGAATTTCAGGGCAATTTCGGTGTAAGTGCCGCCCAGTTTTTTACCGCTCCGCAGATAAAAGGGAACGCCCTTCCAGCGCCAGTTGTCCACGTACAGCTTGAGTGCCGCGTAAGTTTCGGTTCTCGAGCCACTTGGAACACCGGGTTCTTCGAGATAGCCGCCATACTGTCCGCGCAGGGCGTGGTCGTGTACATTCTCTGGCGTAATGGGGCGCACACTTTTGAGCACTTCCACTTTGTGCGTGCGTATTACGTCTGCGTCCCAGATAGGGGGCGGCTCCATCGCCACCAGGGTAAACATCTGCATCAGGTGGTTTTGCAGCATATCCCTTAGCGCTCCGGCCCCGTCGTAGTATTTGTAGCGGCCCTCGAGTCCCAGGGTTTCGGCAGCGGTAATTTGCACTTCCTCAATCACCCGGTTGTTCCACAAATGCTCAATAGGCGTATTGGTAAAGCGGAACACCATCAGGTTTTGCACCGTTTCCTTGCCCAGAAAGTGGTCAATCCGCAGAATTTGCGACTCTTTCCAGTGCTTGGAAACCTCGGTTTGCAGCTCGAGCGCCGATTTTAAATCTGTGCCAAAGGGTTTTTCAATAATTAATCTGCGCGGTCCCCCACTCTCGAGTGCCATTCCCGCCTCGCCTAATCCCTGTGCGGCGGCGGCAAACACTCCTGGCGGCAGCGCCAGATAAAATGAAGCTTCTCCCTGTGTAAACTTTTCTAAAGCCCGAATTTTTTCTACGCTCAAATCTCCGCTGCGGTAATCTAGCTTGCGGCTGAGCTTTGCCCAGGCCGCCAAATCCACCTCTTTCTCAAACTCGAGCAGCCCTTTTTCGATGTGGTCCCGGAAATACTCTGGAGTCCAGTCCTCGAGCGCATAACCCACGATGTTTAGGGGCGGCAGCTTTCCAGCCAGCTCGAGGCGGTAAAGAGCGGGCATCAGCAAGCGGCGGGTCAGGTCGCCAGAGGCTCCGATGATGACTAAAGATGGGGTGGGAGTCATGCTTGTATTGAAGCACATCTCTGCGCTCGAGGGTTAAACTTATAAAATATACCGTCACACTCGAGCGGTATTTCGCCGGTCTTCAATAGGCGCGGGCGTAGTACACATATTGACTCAAGGGCAATCGAAATAAGTGCAATAGAAAAGTGGAAGGCGTTTGATGGAGAGATGGAGGAAGGATTTTTCTTTAAATTCCCCCGAGCACTTTCAAAAACTCCGCTGGCACAAAATCGGTCAACCAGACCCCATTGTGTGAACAGTAAAACACAAACCCTGCCCTTCCCATTGCGCTCGAGTCCACTGCAAAAATCAACGGTTTCCCATGGCGTGCGCCAACCGCTCGAGCGGTGTCCCGGCTCTCTGAAAGGTGAACGTGATGCCGACAAATTTTTTTGATTCCTTCCTCGAGAATGGGCAGGTGATTGTGTGTACCTGTTCCATGATAAAGAATCTTGGGCGGGACAGTTTGCTCGAGTTCGAGGTCTACTTCCACCGAATGGCCCTGATTGGCCCGAATTTGGGTTCTGCTTTCGTCAAAAGCAAAGCGCTGTTTGTCACTCTCACGCACAATTTCCTCGAGCTGGTCGAGGCTTAACGTTGTGCCACGTTTAGAAAGTCCCTTGAGCAAATCTTCTACTTTCACCCAACCCCCGCGCTCGAGGATTAGACCCAGTGTTTCGGGTTCGTGCCGCAGATGGAGTGAGAGGCGTTTGCTAATTTTCTTGCGTTGTTCGGGAATCATGAGGTTCATGCCCCCAGTGTGGCACGCACGCGGCGCTCGAGCATCGGTCAACTGGCTTAGGTGGGTGCCGTTTTCGCCAAGACGCGGCGCGGCCCGAGAGGCGAGCAGGCGGTCTGGCCCGATAG
>JACMOA010000209.1 GCA_014378225.1 Deinococcales bacterium
CTTTTCCGAGTTGTAGGGAGCGCTCCGGCAGGTTCTGGTCTCGCAAAATTTCGAGCGATTTTAGCCCCACGGCCATTGCCAGTGAATTGCCGCCAAAGGTGTTGGAGTGGCGCTTGACATCGTTGACCTTACCCAGCAGCTTTTGAAAAATGGTGTCGCGCACCAGGGTTGCGCCCACCGCCGTGAGGCCGCCGCCCAGCGGTTTAGCCAGACAGATGATGTCCGGTTCCCAACCCTGAGCCAGAGACTCAAACCAGTGTCCGGTGCGGCCCAGCCCACTCTGAATCTCGTCGGCAATACTGGGAATGCCGTACTTCTGGCACAGTGCGCCCAGCCCGCTCAGGAAACCGTCCGGTGGAATGACCACGCCCGCCTCGCCCTGGATTGGCTCGAGCAGCACACACACCACATTGTCTGGCCCCAGTTTTTTCAGGGCGCTCCTGAAGCGCTCGAGGTCTCCAAACGGCAGGGTGATGGTGGGAACCATCCAGGATTCAAAGTTGCGTTGCAAACTTGGATTGGGGGTCAGGGACAGTGAAAGCAGAGTTTTACCGTGGTACGCCTTAGAAAAGTGAATCAGGTGTTTAGCCTTTGGACGGGCGGCTTTGGCAAATTTAACCGCACTCTCCACCGCCTCGGTTCCTGAGTTAGAGAAAAACACCCTCGAGCTGGCGTGGCTGGGCGCATAGCTGCTCAGCAGGCGAATTAAATTGGTCTCGAGCGCGGCCCGCCACGGCGTAACGGATTGCTGCGGCAACTGAATCTGACGGTTTTTCTCCAGAAAAGAGCGCACAAACTCGAGCAGCGGCGGGTATCCATCACCAAAAGGCAACGCGGAGTAGCCTGAAGCATTAATTGTGCGGTGTCCTTTGGGGTCCTCGAGTTCCCAGGGACTGAGCGTCCGAAAAGGCCCCGCACTGCCCACCCGAGACACCAACCCCAGCACGCCGCCGTTGCCGTGCATCAGTTCCAACTCGAGCGCCCTCGAGTCCCATTTTTCGTCTAAAACCTCGTCTGCACGGATGAAAGAGGTGGAAAGCATGGGGGGAGTATAGGGGAAGTGGGGTGGGATTTGAGGGGTGGGATTTGAGGGGTGGGATTTGAGGGGTGAGTGACCAGTGTTGCGCCTCCGGCTGTCTTGGCCCAACTTCAACCCTCCCACCCACGAGCGAAGCCTTCTCACCCTCCCTCACCCACAAAACCCTACAGTCACCCCTATGAAATTAGCGCGATTTGAAATAAGCGGACAAACTCAGTGGGGCCAGCTCGAGGATGGGGTTTTACACGCACTCGAGCATATGCAAGGCCAAAAAACGGGAGAAGCTTACCCGCTCGAGGGTGTGACTTTGCTTGTGCCTGCTACGCCGTCCAAGATTGTGTGTGTGGGCCGCAATTATGTGGAGCACATTCGGGAACTGGGTAACGATAAAAATGGTCTGCCGCTCGAGCCGGGGCTTTTTCTCAAGGGGCCGAATACGCTGCTTCCCAGTGGCTCGAGCCTGACCCATCCGGTCTGGACGAGTGAACTTCACTTTGAGGGCGAACTGGCCCTGATAATCGGTAAAAAAGCGCAGGGTTTGACCGTGGA
>JACMOA010000210.1 GCA_014378225.1 Deinococcales bacterium
AACTCGATTCTCCTCGAGCGGACGCCCAGATTCTGCTCGAGTGGGTTACGGGTTTGAGCGCAGTGCAGTTTCGTTTAAGTGGAACTCGAGTGTTGACACCAGAGCAAGAAACCCAGCTCGAGAATGCTGTTCTCCAGCGGCTCGGGCGCTATCCGCTTCAGCTTATTGTCGGTGAGGCGTGGTTTTATGGCCTGCGGCTCGAGGTGAGACCGGGTGTGCTGATTCCGCGCCCTGAAACCGAGGTGCTGGTGAGCCTTGCGCTCGAGAAATTGGCACTCGAGAAATGGCCGTATGGCGCTCGAGTGCTGGACATTGGAACCGGAACCGGGGCCATTGCGCTGGCGCTCAAAAGTGAACGCCCAGACCTGAGCGTGTGGGCCACCGACATCAACCCAGAGGCGCTCGAGCTGACCCGACTCAATGCTGAAAAGTTAGGGCTGGAAATTCATATGCTCGAGAGTGATTTATTTGCGGCGCTGAGCGGACGTTTTCAGGTCATTTTATCCAATCCTCCTTATTTGCCGGATACAGACCGAACACAGCGACCTCCCGAACTCGAGACAGAACCAGACAGTTCGCTCTACAGCGGCTCTGACGGCCTTGAGTTGGCCCGTAAATTGCTGAGTCAAGCGCCCCGTTTCCTCGAGCCAGGGGGGTTTGTACTGCTCGAGTTGGACCCGCGCAACGTAGACGCGCTGGCGGCAGAACAGGAGGGTTGGACTTCGAGAATATGCGCGGACTTGACCGGACGAAGACGGTTTTTATGGCTCGAGCGTAGCTAAACTTGCACCTTTCTAAGGCAAGAAAGCGTAATTTGAGAGAACTTATTGGGCGTGACCTGCATTGGAGGGACCCTTATGTTCAAACTCAAAACGCTGTCTCTCGCGCTATTGGTGCTGTGCTCGAGCGCTTCCCTGGCCCAAAATAACCTGAGCCAGAATAAACCGTTTAAACCAACTGAAAAACCCCCGCTCAGTTCAGACACGCGTGCTCCTGTCGAGAGCGATGCAGCTCAGCTTTTCCGGCGGGTGGATTATTACCTGACCCAGTATTACCGGGGACCCACCCAGGTCAAGGTGGACCGTCTGCTCGAGGAAACTCGAGTGCGGCTCCAACGAAGTTGTGGGAAAAACGTAAGATGCACTTTTTCCACTGCCGAGAAATCCATTCGGCCCATGATTGCCGCGCTTAAAGACGCGCATACCTACCTGATGCCGCCCATCGAAAACCGCTTCTGGAGCCGCTACGAGGAGTACCGCATGGGCGTCAATTTGCGCCCCTACATGAACGCAGGGGCCAGGGTGGTGGTCAATCTGTGGCGTGGTGGCGCAGCAGAACAGGTGGGTATTCGGCGTGGCGACGTGATTTTACGCATCAACGGGGTTAAACCAGGGGCGTTTGTGCCGAACCCCAACCGCTCAAACCGTTTGAACGTGTTGCTCGAACGGCGGGGAAGCTACTTCACACGCACCCTGAATACACGAGCCTGGGAACCCGAAAATGACCTTCCCTCGCTGTCCGTGCGCGGTAAAGTGGGGATTCTCAAGATTCCTACTTTTTATGAAGACAGCTACGACGGCAACGAGATTGGGCGTGAGGTTCACCGCTTGATTGGGCAGGCCAACGCACGCAGGCTCGAGCGGCTGGTGGTAGATGTACGCGACAACGGCGGCGGTCAGCTCACCAACTGCATGGTGGCGGCCAACGCTTTTGTGCCCCAACTCGGCTATAAACTACGTCACGCGCTAGCCGACCTGAGTTTCACCTATAAAACGGGCGTGCTAACCCTGGGCGGTAATGATTTGGTACAGAATCGGCTGTTTTTCCAGCAGCAGGAAAAGCGCACCCAACCTTATGCCCGCTGGAACAAACCTGTAGCGGTTCTGGTCAACGAGGAGACTGCATCTTGCGGCGAGATTTTTGCCTATTTGTTACAAAAAGTGGGCCGAGGTCCAATTATTGGTGAGAAAACCTACGGGGTTTCCAATAGTGCCACCCGCTATTTTGGCTTGCCCGGAGATTACGCAATGGGCGTGACCATTGGGCAACTGCACAACTTTGACGGCTCGAGACTTCCGGCGTTCATCACCCCGAATATTTTGGTCAAAGACGACCTCGAGCTGTTAAACAAACGGGGTTGGGATGGGGCGCTCGAGCGGGGGATTCTAGAAACCTCAAGACGTTAACTAGAGACGTTAAACCTTAACCGTCACTATCCGCAGCCGCACATAGTCGGCCACCCACTTTTCCCCGTCCCAGAGTTGTGCTCGAGCCTCTTGCTCCACTCGAGCTAACAGCTCTTTTTGGCGCTCGAGTGGAACGTTTTTCAGCAGCGGGATACTAAACATCTCGAGCCAGTGTTGCATACCCCCGGTTCCACCCTTGAGTGGGGTGGGACGCTCGAACAATTGGGCAAGCCTGACCTGTAGACCGCACTCCTCGAGCAAACTTGCGTACTGGGCCACGCTGGGAAAATACCACGGGTTTTGCAGCGCAAATCCCTCGTCAGCTAAAACCGCCTCGAGCGGCTTTACAACGCCTGCCACGTTTCCTTTACCGCCCATCTCGAGCACCAGTCGTCCGCCGAGTTTGAGCGCCCTAGCCATATTGAATACCACTTTTTCCGGCGAGGGAATCCAGTGCAGCGCAGCGTTGGAAAAAATCGCGTCAAACTCGGCCTCAAAAGTCATCTCGGTAGCGCTCTGAATTCTCCACTCGAGATGGGGCCACTCGAGCGCCGGAAACTGCGCCTGCGCCCGTTCAATCATGGCACTCGAGGCGTCTAACCCGGTGACTTTTGCGCCACTCGAGGCAATTTTGGCGCTCAGTTCCCCGGTTCCGCAGCCCAAATCCAGAATGCTTTCACCGTTTTGTGGCTCGAGCAAATCTAGCACACCGCTGCCATATTTCCATACGAAGTCGTGCTTGTCTGCGTAGAGTTCGGCGTTCCAATCCGCTTGGGTCATGGGTTCAGGGTACACGCTCGAGGGATAGAATTCAGACGGCAGACAGCAGACGACAAAAAAACAATAGAATTTCAAACCTTCCTTGTTATGTCTGAAGTCAGATAGCAGACGACAGACGAAAGAAAAAACAAAAGTCTGAAGTCTGTCGTCTGCTGTCTTAAACGAAGCCACTCAGCTAAACCAAACGACCATCCAGCAAATTGAGCGTGCGGTGCGCTCGAGCGCTCAGGCGTTCGTCGTGTGTCACCAGCATCACGCCCGCGCCTTCCTCAAAGGCCAGCTCGAGCAGTAAATCCATGACCTGGGCGGCGTTTTTCTGGTCCAGACTTCCGGTGGGTTCGTCGGCCAACAGCAGAGGTGGGCGCAGCAACAGGGCGCGGGCCAGCGCGACCCTTTGGCGTTCTCCTCCGCTCAAAGCGTTAGGAAGATGGGTGGTGCGGTGTCCCAGACCCACTTTCTCGAGCAAGGCTTGAGCACGGTTAGCGTCCGGCTTTCCAGCAATCAGTCCGGGTAATCCGGTGTTCTCGAGCGCAGTCAAGTCCTCGAGCAGGTAGTGATGTTGAAAAATCAAGCCCAGCTTTTGCCGCCGTGCTCGAGCGCGTTCTTCCGGTTTAAGCAGGTTTAGCTCGACTTCACCCCACAGGATGCGGCCTTTTTGCGGTGGCTCGAGCGCCCCAATCAGGTGCAGCAGGGTGCTTTTACCACTGCCGGAAGGACCCACCAGGGCCAGCACTTCTCCACGCTCGAGGGTCAAGGAAACGTCAAACAGCACCGGGGTTTCGGCGTAATGATGGGATAGGTGTTCAACGCGCAAGGCTTCTTTGGACAACGACATCTCGAGCATATTAGCAGCCGATTAGCAAGCGAAACGACATCTTGAAACGGGATTGAGAGCTATCTTAAGCTCGTACACTCGAGCAGGTCCGTCTCCTCGAACTTACGCTCTCAAACTCACCTTACTCGAGCACGCTTTAAAACAAGGAGAACCGAATGTCCCTGCTGCCTGGTTTTCGCCGCTTACGTACCCTGGCTCTCAGCCTGGGATTGACGCTTTTCATGTCTGGAATAGGAATATTGGGTGGGGCGCAAGCTCAGACGATGGCTCGCCCCATAGATGCGCTGGCAGTGCAAGCGGTGGTTCGGGGTCAGCTCGAGGCGTTCCAGAAAAATGACCCGGTAAAAGCCTTCACCTACGCCTCGAGTGGAGTGAAAGCTACCTTTGAAAACAACCCAGTAGTTTTTGGCAAAATGGTTCAGACCCAATACCCGATGGTGTACCGTCCCAAGAGTTTCAAGTTCGAGCAAGCCCTCGAGCTGCAAGAAGGCGGCGGTGGCCTGGTCCAGAGTGTGCTCATCGAAAGTCAACAGGGCGAGACGGTGCGGGCGGTTTACCTGCTCATCAAGGAAGCGGGCGCGTGGAAAGTGGGTGGCGTGTTCCTCGCCCCGCTCGAGGAGGATGAAACCCCAGAGGCCGAGAACGTAACCCGAAGTCCAGATTTTTTGCTTGTAAAAATTAAAGAAACCTGAACTTTATTTTCTTAATCCTTGAGCCAAACGTTTTTTTTCTTTATTGCGTTTTCATGTTCTCCTGACAAATTGTCTCTACACTTCAACTCATGAAACACCTTATTTTTCAAAGTCAAACCCAGGCCGATGCATTCATTCAAGACCTTCAATCACAAGGTGTCATTCAGACCCAGATGGGTCGGGCGCAAATCCGTCATACGGATTCCACCAACTCAACCCTGCCTACCACGAACACGACCCCCTCGAGCGCCGAAGTGCAAGACGCGGCTGAAGATGCAGGTGTGGGCGCAGTGCGTGGAACCGGAGCCGGAGTAGTGGCTGGAGCTGTAGCAGGCGTAGTAGCTACTGCATTGACCGGCGGTCTGTTCGCCCCCGTGATTCTGGGCATGGCCGCACTTGGTTCTGGTGTGGGCGCAGCCGTGGGCGCAGCAGGCGGCGCGGCAGGCGTGGATGAGACCAGCACTGACTCTAGCTTAAAAAGTGACTACTCCTCAGACGTGAACCGGGACCAGTACGACCGACTCAACACCTCCACCTCGAGCGGGGGTTACACTCTGGCCGTAGACGACTCGGTTCCTTACGATGCAGTGATGGCAGCGGCTAAGCGTCACGGCGGAGAGTTCGTCTAAAGTCTAGCCTGACTCTTTCAATCAGATTTTATAGCGTGAAGCCGTACTTTACCCCTCGAGCGGGGGTGGGTGCGGCCTCTTTTTGTTTTGAATTCTCTCGATTGAGGTTGCGCCAGAACAGGGAATTCTCGAGCTGACGGAGGGGCGCAATACCCAACTCACTGCTGAACTCGAGCAATTTATCCCTTCACGCCAGCGCGAAGCCATCGAGAATTATCGCGTGGCTATTTTGCACTAACCGAAAAGAGGAGCATCCTTGTGGATGCTCCTTTTTTCGTGGACTCTCGAGCGGGTTAAATTGCCCCCACCTCGAGCGCCATTTTCTCCTGCACTTCTTTCACCTTGTCCGCGTTAGAAATCAACGCAATGGCAGAGTTCTCCGCTTTCAGATAGCTCGAGGCCACCCGGCGCACATCCGCAAGCGTCACCGCCACCAGCCTCTTTCTGAACTCCTGCTGTTTCTCCCTCGAGTACCCCGACAAATCCGAGAAAAATCTCGAGCGCCCCAGTGTGTCCGGTGAGGTGAGCGGGTCCAGCGCTCCGCCCGAGCGAATGAGCGCCTCCTCGAGTTCCTGGGTTCCTACTTCGTTGGAATTCACGAACTCGAGCGCTCCCCGGAACACCTCGAAGGTGCGCTCAATGTGGGGGTCCCGGTACGAGGTGAAGCTGAACATCCCGCTTTGGGGCGAGTAACTGGCGCTGCCGCCGTAAGCGCCGCCTTTTTCGCGCAGTTCGCGCAGGGTGTAGTTGGCAGTCAGGAGCTGGGCCAGGGCAAACAGTACAGGGCTGTCTGGGTGGGCGTAAGGCACTCCTGGAAACACCTGAGCGTTATAGGAAACAGGAACGTCGGTGGTGCGTGCTCGAGGGGTGCGGGTCATTGGGAGGCGGACAGGCGGCGAGGCCCGGAAGGTGCCGTTCTCACCAAGACGCCCGCTAGGTGCCGTTTTGTCCAAGACGGCGGGTTTTCGGTTTTCGGTTCTCGGTTCTCGGTTTTTTAATGGCTCGAGCAGACCGTCTAGCTCGAGAGAATCCAGGGTTCCCCTCTCCGCTGTGACCAGAACACTTGCTTTTCCTTGTAGCAGCGTCCTTGAGAGGTCCTCAAACTCGGCTATCAGAGGCGCTGTGCTGCTTTCATCGTCTCCCACCAGGGCTTTCAGGCGCTCGAGCAGACTCAAACCGCTCTGGCTTTCACTGAGAGCGCTCAGCGGGCTAAGCTGAGCGGCAGCCAGCATAGCGGCGTAACGGCTGCCGTTTTGCACCACTCCGGCTTGCTTGCCGGTGCGCTGCTGTTTGAGCAGTTGATACAGGCGACCCGTGTCAAACTGGGGAGAAGCCAGGAAATCCCGCATCAGCTCGAGCAGGGCGGCGGCGTTGCGTACCAGCGCCTTACCACTCAGTGACAAGTGCTGGTGCGCCCTCTCGAGCGAATCTGGGGCCGGGGTCAGGCCCACGCTCGCGCCCTCACCTCCGGTGCGGGCCTCAAGCAGACGCGCCACCTCGAGATAATCCAGTTGTCCAGCGCCGCTTTTGGTGAGCGCGTAAGTGTACAGCGGCATCAGGTCCTGCTGGCGCTCGCTGAGGTGGGCGGTCTCGAGCTGCACGTCCACATAGAGCAGGCCGTTGGTGGGTTGCGCGCACAGGCCCAGGGTCACGCCGTCACGCTCGAGCCGATTTACCAACACGTCTGGAACGTCGGTGCGAATGTCACTCAGCGCCAGGGTGGGCAACAAATCGTTGTTATCGTCCTCGTCGTCCTGCATTTTTAGCAGCTCGAGCGCTTCGGAAACCACTTTAGCCTTGCCGTCGTTATCCAGTGCGGACTCGAGTTCCCGGATGAGCTTTTCTTCGTTCTCGAGCTTCTGACCTGCCAACAAAGGGTCTGGGGTCAGCACGATTTTGACCCGGTGCGGGTTATCCAGCAGTTCGCGCTGAATGAGTTTACCAAAGTAGTTTTCCGTTTTGCGGTTTTCACCCAACCGCTCGAGGTCGGCGTTGAACTGAAGCACACTGAGGGGGTCGCCACCGTACATCCAGGTGCTGGCAAACTGAAAAAACACGTTCAGGCTGTAAGGAAAGCCCGCGTTGCTCACTTCTTTACGGTTCAACTCGAGCTGGTGCAGCGAACTCTCAATGGCGCTTTCATCCAGACCCTTCTGGGCCAGCTCCTCGAGCGTACCCAACACAATTTTTTCGATTTGGTCGGCGTGCTCGGGGCGGGTGTCCTTGAGTCCAGCCGTAAACATTGCCTCTCTAAATTCCGGGTTGAATCCGGTTCCGTCAGATAAACTCGCGCCCAGGCCGGAGTCTATCAGCGCCATCCGCAGTGGCGCGGCGGCGTTGCCCAGCAGCACATCGCTCAGAATGCTCATCTCGAGGGTACGGTAAGCATCAAAACTGGGGGTCGTCACCCAGCCAATGCTCACCTGGCTCGAGGACTTTGTTTCGCTCGAGGGAAAGGTTCCACTCACTTCTCGAGGACTCTCAAAGCGCGGCTGGTCGGGAATCTGGGTATCCATCTCTTGACGCTCGAACTTACTCAGCGCCTCCCGATTAATAAACTCGAGGTGTTGCACGAGCGCCATATTGCCGTAAGTATAAAAATAGGCGTTGGAAGGGTGGTAGTGCTTGTGGTGAAACGCCCTCAGCCCTTCCCAGGTGAGGCTAGGGATGGCTTCGGGGTCTCCACCAGAGTTGTGAGCGTAAGTGAGGTCTGGGTACAGCGCCTTGCCCAGCAGCTTGTACATCACGCTCGAGGGGCTGCTCATGGCCCCTTTCATTTCGTTGTAAACCACACCCTGAAGGCCCAGTTTGCTGTTTAGGTCGGCGGGGTCAGCATACTCGAGCCTGTGACCTTCGCGCAAAAAGGTCCATTTAGT
>JACMOA010000211.1 GCA_014378225.1 Deinococcales bacterium
TGGACCGTGAAATCCCCTCGAGCATCGTGTTTGAAAATGAGGGTTACATCGCCATCAAGGACATCAATCCTCAGGCTCCGGTACATTTTTTGGTGATTCCTAAAGCGTTTAGTACGCGCCTGGACGAGATTACGGACCCGCTCGAGTTGGGAAAACTTTACGCGGTAGCGGTTCAAGTCGCTCGAGCGCACCTGACCGATTACATGCTGGTCACAAATGTGGGCGCGGGCGCAGGCCAAACAGTGTTTCACACTCATATTCACATTTTGGGCGGGTGGGAAACGCCGCCAAAGGTTTTAGGGGCGCATTGATTTGAGGTTATCGGTGATTTAGGGACGAACAATGAGCAATAAGTAAAAAATTCGCTTGAGCGTCGTTTTCTACTTGCCCTATTACACTCGAGACCCCCCACTCTCCAACCCTCCTAGTCTCGAGCGCAGCGCTTCTCCTCGAGTACAATCCTCACCACATGGACTTTTTCACACAAACCTCTGGCTCCTGGGTCAATTTCTTTGCAGTAGTGCTGGGAACCGCCATTGGCGTGGGACTGGGCAACCGCCTTCCTGCTCGAGTAGGACAGACTTTAATGCAGGTGCTGGGGCTGGTTACAATCTACATTGCGCTCAATATGGCGGGAGATTTGGGCAAGGTCAAAGTGGGAACTTTGCCCGGTGTGATAGTAGCGCTTATTAGCTTAGCGCTGGGCGGAGCGCTGGGAGAATACTTGCGGCTCGAGGAGCAACTGAACAGTTTTGGTGAAAACCTGAAACTCCGCCTCAAAGGTCAAGGCCGCTTTACCGAAGGCTTTGTAACCGCCTGTTTGCTGTTTTGCGTGGGTCCACTCACCATCATCGGCAGTATTCAGAACGGACTTAACGGGGATATGCAAACTATCCTGGTCAAATCCACCCTGGATTTCATCTCGAGCATTGCGCTGAGCGGGGTTTACGGGATTGGAGTGGGGTTTTCGGCGCTATTCCTGATTATAGTGCAAGGCGGAATTAGCCTGGGCGCTGGCGCGTTCTCGAGCGTGCTTCCAGACCCGGCTACAGACCCTCGAGTGCTGCTGCTGAGCGGTGTAGGCGGCCTGCTGGTACTGGGAATCGGCATCAACCTGATTCTGGGCGGCTTGGGCATTGAAAAACGCAATATTCGCACAGCAGCGCTGCTTCCCGCTTTGATTATTGCCCCGTTGATTTACCAGGTTTGGCTGTGGGTGAGTTGAGCTTGGGTTCTCGGTTCTCGGTTCTGAACTTTGGCTTCTTTTTCGAGCTTAGAATCTTCTCAACTGACCACTGATAACTGAAAACTACGAACCCGTCCCCTTACCGATTCCCCTCGAGCGTTCATCCCCTATAATCCTCCCCATGATAGATGCCGCCGCCCTCGAGCACCTGAAAAAGCTGGCCCGTTTGGAATTGGGTGTTGAGCAAACCGCCCAGATGGGCGCAGAAATCAACAAAGTGCTCGAGTATTTTGAAAAACTGAGCGCAGTCAACACTGATGGAATCGAGGAAATGGCCCGTCCCATCGCGCTCGAGAACGTGTTTCGCCCGGATACCGTGGGACCCAGTTTCAGCTTTGAAGAAGCCATGTCGCAGGCGGTGCAACAGGAAGATGGGTTTTTTCGGGTTCCTCGAGTGATTGAATGAGAGGACAGATTTCAGACGTCAGACTACAGATGTCAGAAAAACTCTGGTCGCCCTAATCCCGTTCTCAACAAAAGCGTTTGCCTCCTGCTCGAGCTTACGCTCTGATGTTTGAACTCTAAAATCTTATGCTCGACCTCAAATACATCCGTGAAAACCCCGAAGCCGTCCGCCACGCTATCAAAGTGAAGCGCGTTGACCTGAATTTAGACCTCCTCCTCGAGCATGACCAAGCGGTGCTCGAGCTGAAAAAAACGGTGGAGGTCAAACAGGCCGAGCGCAACGCCAACGCCAAACTCGTTCCCAAAGCCAGCCCAGATGAGCGGCCCGCTTTGATTCAGAAGGGCAAGGATTTGGGCGAAGCACTCAAACAGCTCGAGCCAGAATTGCGCGAGGCAGAAGAAGTTTTGCGCGGTTTTCTGCTTAGAGTTCCACAGGTCCCGCTGTCCGAAGTTCCCATTGGCGTCAGTGATGAGGACAACGTGGAGCGCTACACGGTGGGAAATCCTCGAGCGTTCGACTTCACGCCCTTAGACCACGTAGCCCTGCTCGAGAAGCGCGGCTGGGCCGAGTTTGAGCGGGTGGGCAAGATTTCGGGAACCCGCTCTTACATGTTGCGCGGCGAACTGGCCGTACTCGAGATGGCGCTGCACCTGTGGGCCATGAATTTTCTGGCCGCACGGGGCTTCACCCCGCTATCAGCTTCTAGTTTGGTGCGCCCGGAAACCCTGACGGCCACCGGACACTTTCCTGGTGGCGAAGACCAGGTTTATCGGCTCGAGGATAGTAATTTGATGCTGGCAGGTACGGCAGAAGTTCCGGTCAACTTCCTGCACAGCGGCGAGATTTTACCGCTCGAGAGTTTACCCCTACGTTACGCCGCGTATTCTGGGGCATTTCGCAGCGAGGCGGGCAGTGCGGGGCGTGATGTGCGCGGCATTATGCGGGTTCACGAGTTCAAGAAAACTGAGCAGTACGTGATTTGCACCCCAGACTCCTCGAGCGAATGGTTTGAGCGCTTATTGGGCAACGCTGAAGCGATGTTGCAGGCGCTCGAGCTGCCTTACCGGGTGCTCGAGGTGTGTACCGGAGACATGGGCGCGGGCAA
>JACMOA010000212.1 GCA_014378225.1 Deinococcales bacterium
GATGGATTGCTCGAGTGGCAGGGAAACATCGTGGGAGTTTTCACAAAAATATAGTTTTCATGAACCTAATCCATTACACTTGCAAAGTTTGACCTTGCGAATGTAAACTAAGGACATCAATCTATGTCGGTCCCTCGAGCGTGAAGGGCTGTCTCGACATGTCCTTTAGACAGGAGGAAACTATGAAAAGTGCAAGTACACTCGAGAGCCTGGAGATTGTGCTGGATGGTTTGATGCGCCGTTATCGTGATCGGGTGCCCGATGTGGGGCGCATTGTGAACGCAATGGTGAAGCAGGGTATGGTCGCTCGAGCGCAGGACTTCGAAAACGACCACATCGCTTTTCGCACCTTGAGCGTGCCGCAGTTAGGGATTCAGTCTTTCGAGAAGATTTTTCTGCACTATGGATACCAGAAGCGCGACGCCTATCATTTCGCGGCTAAAAAGCTGGACGCCTTCTGGTACAGTCCACCCGAGCCACACTTCCCGCGTATTTTTGTCTCGGAACTGCGGGTGTCGGACCTCTCGCTCGAGGCCCAGCGCATTCTGCACAGCTACGTTGATGAAGTTTTGATGGACCCGGTAGATTCTCTCAATCTGGACGATGGACTCGAGGTGGACACCTTCTTGCACACCGCGTTGTGGAGACTTCCTAATTATGGCGATTACAAAGCCTTGCTCGAGGAGTCTGAATACGCCGCCTGGGTGATTTACAACCGCTATTACCTCAATCATTTCACTGTGAGCGTCCACAACCTGCCCGCGCCGTTTGACACGGTGGCGGGGTTTAATACCTTTATCAAAGGTGAGGGAATCCAGCTCAACGATGCGGGCGGGGAAATCAAGCGTAGCCCAGATGGAGGTTTGCTTCAGTCCAGCACGGTGGCCGGAATGCTTGAGGCTGAGTTCTCGGACGGCTTTAAGCACCCTATCAGCGGCAGTTATGTGGAGTTTGCCGAGCGCCGGGTTTTGGCGCAGTTCTCGAGCCTTACACCGGACAAAATTACCCGAGCACATCGCCGTGAAGGGTTTGAGGCTGCCAACGCGGATAAGATTTTTGAAAGCACTTACAGCACCCAAACCCAGAAAAATGTGCACCACACTCGAGAGGCCATACGATGACCCTATCCACCCTGCCCACTGTAAAACGTTTCTCGCACCTGATTGGTGGAAAAGCTGTCTCGAGCGCCGAATACTTCCGTTCTCACAACTCGAGTAAACTCTCTGACGTACTGGGTGAATTCCCCATCGCCACCCTCGAACAGGTGCGTGAAGCCTGTTTGACCGCTCGAGAAGCTTTTAAAACCTGGGGCAAAACGCCTGCGCCCATTCGCGGCGAAATCATTGGTCAAATCGGGACTGCACTAACCAGAGAAAAGGAAAATCTGTCCCAACTGCTCTCGAGGGAGATGGGAAAAACGCTCAAGGAAGCCAGGGGAGACGTGCAGGAAGCGATTGACACCTGTCACTTTTTCCAGAGCGAGGGGCGGCGCCTGTACGGTCAAACCGTGCCTTCTGAGATGGCGAACAAGGAACTCAAAACTTACCGCCGTCCGCTGGGTGTGGTGGGCATGGTCACGGCGGGAAACTTTCCGGTGGCGGTCCCGAGCTGGAAAATTATTCCGGCGCTGGTCACGGGTAACACTATCGTGTGGAAGCCGTCTGAAGACGCGCCGCTGACCAGTTACGCTTTTGCCAAACTACTCGAGGAAGGAGGCTTGCCCTCTGGTGTGTTGAACGTAGTTTTTGGCATGGGTGGCGGCAGCACGGGCGAACATTTAGTGAACATGATGGACGAGAGCTTGCTGGGCAAGTTTGCCTTTACCGGTTCAACTGCCGTGGGCCGTCAGATTGGCGCGATTGCGGGGCGCAACCTGCTTCACCCCACGCTCGAGCTGGGAGGAAAAAACCCCCTGGTGGTCATGCGAGACGCCGACCTCGAGAATGCGGTTTCAGGTGCGCTGTGGGCTAGCTTTGGCACGGCGGGTCAGCGCTGCACCAGCGCCGGAAATATCCTGCTGGACGCGCCTATTTATGACCAGTTCAAAGCGATGTTTCTCGAGCGGGTCAAAAATATTCGTATAGGAAATCCGCTCGAGTTTGAAGATGTTTTGTACGGCCCTTTCATCAACGAGCGCTTTCTAAAAACCTGGCTCGAGCACGTCGAGTGGGGCCACGCGGACGGCGCAACCCTGCTTTATGGTGGCGCTCAGGTCACGGCGGAGCACAAACCCAGTGGCTTTCAGGGCGACCCCGCAGCAGGGCCTTACGGCTGGCCCACCGTCTGGGAAGCCCAAAAGGGCATGAAAATCTTTCAAACCGAAGTCTTTGGCCCCACTATTAACCTGGTTAAGGTGGACGGAATTCAAGACGCGCTCGAGGTGTCCAACAGCGTGGAATATGGACTCTCGAGCGCGATTTACACCAACAACCGTGAGTGGGCCTACGCCTTTCAGGAAGGCATTCAGGCGGGCATGACCAGCATCAACAACTCCACCACCGGAGCCGAGGCCCACATGCCTTTTGGCGGGGTCAAGGGTTCAGGAAACGGCACTCGAGAAAGCGGAATCTGGGTTCTGGACGGCTACACCTACTGGCACGGCGTAAACGACGACGTGAGCGGAAAACTGCAACTGGCCCAGATGGACACCCAATACCTCGAGCCGAGGGGAGAGTTTAAGGTCTCGGATTTGTAGGTTTAGCTCGAGCGTCTGGAGTGCTCAATCCTTTCCTCCCTACGGGAAGCTGCGCGAACCTTTTCTTTTGATGTGTGGCGAAAAAGAGGTTCCCCCTTGACAAGGGGGAACCAAAAGAATTGTTGCTCGAGCTAAACGTCTTCAAGTTCCCCTTAGCAGGGGGGAAACACAGCGGTAGCGAAGCCCTTGCTGTTCAAGGGATTCAAAGCCAAAGCCTCAAGCCACTCCATTACACCTTGTATCCATTCATATCTCTCAAGCACTTTAGGAGAATCCACCATGCAACCTCATATCCTCATCTTCGGCGCTGGAAAAGTTGGTCTCACCCTGGCCCACCTGCTGCACCACAGCGGAGATTACACCGTCACCCTGGCGGACAAAAGTGCAGTTCAGCTCGAGCGGGCCAGTACACTCTTGCCCGTTCACACCCTGGAGGTGGATGCAGAGGATACGGAAGGCATGAAAACCGCGCTCGAGGGCGTGTCCTGCGTGCTTTCTGCCGGACCTTACTTCGTCAATTCTAAGCTGGCAAAGGCGGCGCTCGAGGCTGGGGCCAGCTACTTTGACCTCACGGAAGACCGAGAAACCACCGCGCAGATTCGCGCTCTGGCGGGTCAGGCTCGAGTGGGCCAGGTATTCATGCCGCAGTGTGGTCTGGCTCCCGGCTTTATCGGCATTTTGGCCGCTGACCTCGCAGGGCGCTTTGACGAGGTGGTGGACATCAAAATGCGGGTGGGCGCACTACCCCAGTATCCCTCCAATATGCTCTTGTACAACCTGACCTGGAGCACCGACGGCATCATCAACGAATACATCAACCCCTGTGAAGCAGTGGTGAACGGTGAAGTGGTGGAGCTTCAGGCGCTCGAGGGCCTCGAGTCCTTCTCTCTGGACGGCGTCACCTATGAGGCGTTCAATACCTCCGGCGGCCTGGGAACCCTGTGTGAAACGCTCGAGGGTAAAGTCAAAAATCTGGATTACAAATCGGTGCGCTACCCTGGACACCAATACCTGACCCGTTTTCTGATTCGAGACCTCAAGCTCTCCGAACAACGTGATGTGCTCAAAGCCCTGCTCGAGCGCACAGTAGCTATCACTCCGCAGGATGTGGTGTTGACGTTTTGTACTGTGACGGGCTACAGAAACGGTCAACTTACCCAGCTCAGCGACGCCCGTAAAATTTATGACCAAAATGTAGAGGGTCAGCACTGGAGCGCTATCCAACTCACCACGGCGGCCAGCCTATGCGCCATTTTGGACTTACACTTTCAGGGGATTTTGCCCACCCAAGGCTTTGTGCGGCAGGAAGACGTTTCCCTCGAGCACTTTTTGGCCAATCGCTTTGGGCGCGTTTACGACCCGCAGCGCGTGGGCGCACTCGAGCTGAGAAATCCCGTTTTGCCTATGGGTGTGCCCTCGAGCGTGGGGGTTTCCGCAGGATAAAGTGTAGTGGCTCCGCTCGAGTATGAAAAGTAAAAGCCCCGTAAACAACGGGGCTTTTTTTGGCTCGGGAGGTAGGAATCGAACCTACGACCAATCGGTTAACAGTAAGTTTGCAGGTGATTTCTAGTGATTTCACTTGCTTTTTTATGTCGCTCTGCTCGAGTCTGCTGTACCCTGATGATGGGTAGTGATGCCTTTTGATTCTGCATGATTAGGGTACAAATTAGGGTACATAGCACCAAATGAAAACCGCCCCCAGAGGA
>JACMOA010000213.1 GCA_014378225.1 Deinococcales bacterium
GAGTAAGCAATCACCTCGAGCGGACGAAACTCCTCCGTACCCTCGAGCCTGCACACGATGCTTTCCCCGTCCTCGAGCACATGGGCGCAGGTCAGCAGGTAGCCCGCCGGACTGACCACAAAACCAGTTCCAGTGGCGGTCTGGCCCCCGTTGTCCTTGACTAAAATAAAACCTACCGATTTGGCAATACCGGACGGAATACGCGGCGCTCCCCCTCCCGCTAAATGGGCAGGCCAGCTTGAGGGCAGGGTTAACGGAGTTTTGGGCTGGGTGGGGAAAACAATTCTGGAGCCAGAGTTTCCATCTCGAGCGGCCTGCGCTCCGCCCTCTAGGTTCCATTGGGGCGGGGCAATCAAATTGGGCGGCAGTTGCCAGTGCTCGAGCAATCGGTTTACCCCATCAAAGTAGCCCTCACCCATGATTCTGAAGCGCCACACGCCGTCCTTTTGATAAAACTCGCCCAGCAGCAGGGTCCGCTCGAGGCCAAAATCGGCCTGGGAAAAGTTGAAGCGGGCCACACCTGCCCCCAGCTCGAGGCTGCCACTTTCAATCGCTCGAGCGTTTTCAGCATACTGCGGGTTGCGGTCCTCGAAGGTCAGGGCCACCGCCAGTTTTCCCGCTCCGGCGGGTTTACCACCCAGATTAACCGCAATTTTGCTGTGTCCGTGTCCGCTCGAGCGCACCTCCAGAGAGCCGTTGGATGCTACGCGGTTGCCCTGAGCCAGCACGGTGTAATCCCAGCCCACCGCCTTGTCGGACTCACTCAGCCACGCAGCCATCAGGTAGAGTTCCACGCTCGGACCCACCACGCTCAAGGTCAGCTCGAAGCGGTCATTCAGGCCGAGGTCGGAAAGTTTAAGCCGCTGTCCACGGGTCAGCCTCTGGGTCATGGGTCTCCTCGAGTGTACGAATGTCTTTTATTCTCTCACGACGGGGCATTCCAGGGAAGCGCTCGAGAATGAAGCTTTTAGAACAATCGTATCGTATGATGCCTTAATGTACAGGCGCTCGAGAAAAAGCGAGGGAGGTTATGATGAAAAAAACCGTGGTTGTGGGACTGGTTCTAAGCTTACTTGCCTCGTGTGGTGGGGGGGGCGGCGGGGCGGACGCTTCGGTCAAGGGCTTTTTGGATAGCATGAAGAGTGGTCAGTTTGACAAAATGGCCCAGTACGCCGAGGGCAGCAACGGCCAGAGCATCTCCAATAGCCTGAATAAGATGCCCAAAGACCAGCGCGACTTGGTGGGTTTGATGTTTTCTAAGCTCAACTACAAAATTATCAAAACTGACGTTCAGGGCGATAATGCCACCGTAGCCCTAACCCTGACCAACACGGACATGAAAGCGGTAATGGCCAAAGTCATGGTGGATATGGTCCCCGCGATGATGTCTGCCAAAAACAAAACCGCTGCGGAACAACAAACGATAGCGTCGGACCTGTTCAAAAAAACCCTGAACGATGGCGCGAACAAGACCACGAGCACCGATACCTCGGTCAAGGTCAAGAAGATTTCGGGCAAATGGCAAATTGCCAAAGACGGAAACAAGGCTTTCGGCGCGGCATTTTTAGGAGGTCTGAGAGACCTGGGCGCTCTGGCTCAATAAATTTAGCTCTGTAAACTCGAGCAGCCCTCAAAATAAAATCTTTACCCCCTCGAGTGGGGAACACTTTTGCTCGAGGATTTTTCCGCTCGAGCAGGACAGGTGAGAACCCGGTCAGTTCTTTCACTGATGTGACTCAGCTAAACCCTCGAGAATAGAGGGATGAGAAGGTTTTTTGTTCGGTTGATTTTGTTGAGTATTTTTGTGGGCGGCCTCATCTGGGTAGGGCTGCCGTGGTATCGCATGTTCAGCGCGTATCAGCAGCTCAAAAATGAAGCCCTACCCTCGAGCGTGCGGGTTCCGGTTCAGGGCCTCGAGCGTCGCCAAGTTAACGATACCTGGGGCGCGGCTCGCTCGCAGGGGCGCACCCACGAGGGAACCGATTTGTTTGCAAAGCGTGGAACGCCTGTACTGAGTGCCACTCGAGGAATTGTCACCCGATTGACCGAGAATAATCTGGGTGGAACGGTGCTTTATGTGATGGGACCGGGGGGCTATCAGCACTATTACGCCCACCTCGAGCGTTACGCTAAATTCAAGGCCGGAGATTGGGTTAAAGCGGGCGACACTCTTGGGTTTGTGGGTAACAGTGGAAACGCCGCTGGGACACCGCCGCATTTGCATTACGGCCTTTACACCCCAGATTGGCAGGCAGTAAATCCGTATCCCCTCCTTGCTCGAGCGCCAATTCAACAACCCACTCGAGCGCAGGAAAATTGAGAAAGGCCCTCGAGTTTAACGCTCGAGGGCCTTTTTTGAACTTTGGAGGATTTAAGGAATCAGATAAGTGACTTGAATGAAGGGCTTGCTTGCGTCAGTCTTTACCTCGATACGGTCTATACCATTATCGCCGTTGGTGGCAATCGGGAACTTGAGGCGGTACTGCGAGTTATTGCCCCGAGCCACGCGGTTTTGTACATCGTCCTTGACCCAAGCCGTCACGTTGTCCGAGTTCCAGCCCTGCACCGTTCCCGAGAACAGGCAGACGAATCCAGCACAGGGAGCGTCGTCAGAAAGACCGCGTACCTCACTCGAGAGTGGGGTGATGTCGTAGGCACTGGCCGCCACGGTATTGCCGTAAGAAACATGCTCGAGGACCACACTTTTACCGAGTAAGATACAAAATCCACCTCAGCAGTTGGAAGGGGGAAAGAGTTGAGTAAAAGGCTGACCCACGATGGCCTCCACGTACATCTTGACCCTTGCAGATTCGATGTTTGCCGGAACCAGGTCAGCGGGAAGTGTTGAAAGGTCAAATCCTACAAAACCGCGCTTGCTCGAGTTGTTGGCTGCGTCTCCTACCTGAATATCTGCGGTTGCACTCGAGACGGTGTTGGTGTTGTTAATCTCGGCGTTGGTGCTGGCTTTGTTGAGCACATTGGTGGTGATGCGCTTAAAAGTTTTAAAGCTACCCTCTGACGCGCTCGAGAGTGCATTTCCGGCCTTGTCGGTGGCGGTAGTGGTTACGGAGAAAGTATAGGTCTTGCCGCTCAAGGTGTACTCGAGGTCAGCGTTGGGGTTCACCGTCATGGTCGTTCCCTCGGCATTCCAACTGAAGGTGTTGACTCCCAGGTTAGCAGACTGGAACGCGGTCTGGGCGCTGGCTTGGTTCATCGGCTCGGAGAAAGTGACCACTACGTTGGCGTCCTTGCTCACCCCAGTTGCGCCGCTCGAGGGGGTGACACTCACCACACCGGGCGCAGTGGTATCCACCACAGGAGGAGGAGGGGTAGGTTGTCCATTTACGCAGGAAGTGAGGGCGAGACCTA
>JACMOA010000214.1 GCA_014378225.1 Deinococcales bacterium
GCCTAACCACGGCAGAAGCGCGGCCAGAATCCAGCACCCGCGCCCAATGAGCGCAAACAAAATCATGAGTCGCTTGCGCCGCCCAAAGATGCCTGCAAGGTAAGCTGCAAAAGGACTGGCAGACTGCGCCAATAGTGGCACACTCGCCACCATCGCCAGCTCAAAGGCGGTGGCCCCGTAGTGCAGCATCAAGCCGGTGAGCACGCTGCCGGTGGTCCAGTTGATGAAAATTTGGGGTATGCTCCCCTCGAGCGTGGAAAAACGCATGGTCCGGTGAATTTGTTCGCTCGAGGGGAAGGAACTGGACGATTGCTCTGGTGGCTGCTCTGATGGCTGCTCTGTGGGGACTGGCTCGAGCGTGGTCATGGTTCCACTTTAGGCGCTCAGGCGCTGTTGTAGACAAAGATACAGACCTTTAGCAAACCTGCATCTTGCGCTCGAGAAATCATCAGGTGGATGGGGCGCTCCAGGGTGAAGCACTCAGGACTCGGGGGCTTATACTGAAACTATGGACACTTTTCCACTCACCGTTGGCAGTGTAACCCGTGCACTTCCCGTCGTGCGGGTCAGCCCTACCCGCAGCATTCCCCTGATTGAAATGTTGGGAGACTTCGAGCTGACCAACGCCGTGGCAGACGAACTCGCCAAACTCATTCCGCTCGAGACCGAGATGCTTTTTACGGTGGAAACCTCGGGTGTGGCGCTGGGTCACGCGGTGGCCGAGCGGCTGAATTTGCCGTACAAAGTAGCCCGCCGTCATCGCCGTAGCTATTTTAAGAACCCACTCATTCAGGAAGTGGAGGGCATGACTCTAGGCGTTCATGACACCCTGTGGCTGGATGGTCGTCACGCTGAGCAACTGGTAGGCAAAAGGGTGAGCATTCTGGCCGATGTAGTGGTTTCGGGCAGCACCAATGCCTCATTAGCCAAACTGGTAGAGCGGGCTGGAGGTATAGTGTTGGGCTACTACTCGGGCTTCGTGCAGGGCGAACCCACCATTCCGGTGAACTATGTGTACCGCCTACCCACCCAACTCGAGGGAACACCTGTTTAGGCTGTACAGTTTAAGCTCAACAATAAGGTGAGCATGAGTCTTCAGAGTCATCTGCACTTACTTCTTTGACCCGCTCAAGTTTTAGACTAGCGCTCTATGCTATACCGCCCCTTTACTGAACTGGACTTTGAAGCTCTACAAGCCCTGGACCTCGAGCAGTTACAGCTCGAGTACCCCCATTTCGATTCGCTTGAGGAACCCGAAAAACAGGGCCGCATCCGCACCTCACTGCCTGCGCTCAAGTTTTACGAACGCAGTGAACACTCTTTTGTGGCAGAAAAAGACAATGTGCTGTACGGTGCAATCTTCGCCCAGTCGGTGTGGCAGGGAGACCGCCCCAGCGTACTAGTCTCGAGACTGTGGGTCAGAGAAGAGAATCTGGAAGTGGCTCGGGGGCTGCTGCGGGCCTGTGCCAAAAGCACCTACGACGCCGCAGTTTATGAAATTCACGCGCCGTTTCCCAAAAAGTGGCTCGAGCTGGGAACGCTCGAGGAGTTTAAGGCACAAGGGCTTTATGGGGTGCGGCTGATGGGTGGGCGCTCGAGGGGGGGACCGGGTGTGCCTCTGCTCGAGTTTTGAGAGAGCTGGGATTTATGGAGAACCTGCTCGAGCTAAACTCTCCGCCAGACACAGCTCGAGCGGGATATTTCCCCAATCCCAGTGCAGCGCTGGTAGGCTTCAACTACCTTTTGAGGGTTTTGCAGCTCAGCATAGCTCTGCACGGTCAAGCCCTCCGGGAAGGTTGCCCGCTCGAGCGGAAGATGGACCATTCGGAGAAACTCACGGTAGTACCCCACCCGCCCAAAACCGTGAAAGGCTGCAAACCGGATAACGTCTGGGCTGCCCCGTTGGATATACGCCGTAACCTCAC
>JACMOA010000215.1 GCA_014378225.1 Deinococcales bacterium
GGCCGTATTCTCGAGCGTCCGTTGATGTTGGTGTTGATGGATTTTTCCTTTAATGGCGGCAGTATGGGCAGTGTGGTGGGCGAGGAAATTTCCAGAGCGGCCCATCACGCCCTCGAGCGCCGATTGCCCTTACTTATTGTGTGCGCGTCTGGCGGGGCCAGAATGCAGGAAAGTGCGCTCAGCCTGATGCAGATGGCGAAAACCACTGTGGCCCTGCAAAAACTGGCCGAGGCGGGTTTGCCATACTTCAGTTTGCTCACAGACCCCACCACTAGGGGCGTAACCGCCAGCTTCGCCACCATCGCAGACGTGATTCTGGCTGAACCCAAGGCGCTGATTGGGTTTGCAGGGCCTCGAGTGATTCAACAAACCCTACGCCAGACCCTGCCCGAAGGATTTCAGCGCTCTGAATTCCTGCTCGAGCACGGGATGATTGACATCGTATTGCCCCGTGCGGAGCAGCGCGACACCCTGGCCCGTTTGCTGACTCACTTTATGCAAAATAGTACGCAGGACAGCGGAGGAAAGCGATGAGCGACCCACTGCGCGATTTAGAAAATACCATCCACGCGCTCGAGCGCACTGCACGCGAAACCGGGGCGGACCTGATGCACGAAATTGGTGTGCTGCGGACCAGATTCGAGGGAATGCTGCATTCAAAGGGAAATCCTGAACCCTCGAGCGTGCCACACACCCTCACGCGCTGGGAACGGGTTCAGTTGGCTCGAGTGAAGGGAAGGCCCACGGGTCTGGACTATGTAGAGCGGGCTTTTGAGGATTTTGAGGAGCTGGCTGGAGACCGTGCTTTTGGCAACGATCAAGCGCTGATTGGCGGCCCCGCTACCTTGCAGGGCCGCAGTGTGATGCTGCTGGTGCAACAAAAAGGCCGCGACACCAAAGGAAACATCAAACGCAACTTTGGCATGAGCCACCCCGAAGGCTACCGCAAAGCCGCAAGGCTGATGAATTTGGCCGAGAAGTTCAAACTGCCGCTGATTGCGCTGATTGACACGCCGGGGGCGTATCCCGGCCTTGCCGCCGAGGAGCGTGGGCAAGCTTGGGCCATAGCTGAAAGCATCGCTCGGATGGCGTCTCTCAAGGTTCCTACGCTCAGCATCATCATTGGTGAGGGTGGCAGCGGCGGGGCGCTGGCGCTGGGTATTGGCAACGTAGTGCTGATGCTCGAGAATGCGTGGTACAGCGTGATTTCGCCGGAATCCTGCGCCGCAATTCTGTGGCGGGACAGCAAAGAAGCCGCTCGAGCAGCGGAGGCCCTGAAACTGACCGCTCACGACCTGCTCGAGCTGGGGATTGTGGACGAAATCATTCCCGAACCCGCTGGGGGAGCGCACAACGACATGGACGCGACGGTGCAAAACTTCAGCGAAGTGGTTTCGCGTCAGCTCGAGGGTCTAAACTCCCTTTCTTCACAGCAGATTCTCGAGAGCCGAAGAGCGCGCTTTTTGGGGCTGGGAGCGTTTGAGTTGAGAAAGTAGGTGTAAACGACAGACGACAGATTTTAGACATCAGTTATCAGACTTCAGAGTTGGGGCAGTAGCTTTTTCTGCCGTCTGCCTTCCATTGAATTGAGAGACTGAGCGGGGTTAATCGCCCGAGGGGTGCGTACTCTGGGTAACACTATGTCCCCAGACGTGCAACCCCTTTTGCTGGCCCAGAGCCTTCGTTTTGGACCTGTAACCCTGAGTGTAGCAAATCTCGAACGGTCCAAAAACTTTTACACCCAGACGCTAGGAATGCGGATTTTAAGCGAGTCTACAGGGACGGTTTTGCTGGGTGCGGACAGCACTTCTCCACTGCTCGAGCTAAGAGAACAAGCGGGAGCGCGGCCCAGTCTGCCCTCGAGCACGGGTCTTTATCACTTGGCTATCTTGTTGCCTACCAGGGTGGGTTTAGCAGCTTTCGTGCAACACCTGATAGACACGCGTAGCCCGGTTCAGGGTGCGTCAGACCATCTGGTGAGTGAGGCCCTTTACCTGACAGACCCGGATGGACACGGACTCGAGGTGTACTGGGACCACCCAGAAGCGCAGTGGCAATGGGACGGCGGAAGCGTGCAGATGGCTACAAACGTGCTGGACCTCGAGAATTTACTGCTCGAATTGACGTCAAATCGCTCGAGCTGGACTTTACCTTCCAGAACCACTCTGGGTCATGTCCACCTCAAAGTATCCGACATGAGCGCCACCGAGCACTTTTACCGCGAGGTACTGGGTTTTGATATCACCGCCCGTTTTGCAGGAGCACTGTTCATGTCAGTAGGCGGATACCATCACCACTTGGGCCTCAACGCCTGGGGCAGCCGAGGTGGAAAGCCTGGAACATCGGAACACGCACGGCTCGAGCGGGTTAAAATCCGTTTGCCGGAGGGAGACTCGCTCGAGCGCCTGAGCAAACGTCTGAATTCGGAAAATATCACCTTTGAGCGGGTTGAACACGGACTTGAAGTACAAGACCCCGCAGGAAATCTGCTCGAGTTTAGAATTTGATTTAGCTCGAGCAGCTTCCAAACTCAAGTCACTCCAACAGCGGGTAAACCCGAGCCATCACCCGATTCTAGTGTTGGACTCGTTCCCTCCTGATAGGTAAACACTTCTCCTTGCTTCTGGAGCAACAAGGTTTCCCGTCCCAGCTCGAGGGTAATATCCTGAGTCTCAGTGAGGGTGCGTTTGCCGATACGCACCTGTTCCGCTACCTCCACCACTTTGCTCACTTGGGCGCGTTCGCGGTAAATCTCGAAACTGTAACGCTGTCCCGGCTCCAAAGTGACCGTTTCGCCGTTTAGCTCGAGGGTAAGCGCAGCCCGACCCATGTTTGATAGAGCAGATTCTGCATTCTGGGCTACGTGCTCAATGAAGACCGTCTCAATGACGAGTTCCACCGGAATCTGCTCCACCCTGCGCTCTATTTCGCGCCGCACCTCGAGCTGACCTACCACTTCACGCACTTTTTCAATGTGGGCGCGTTCTTCCAACAGTTCCAGAGTGGCAATCTCTGAGTAGCGCTCGAGCGGTTGATTCTCTAGCCTTGAATCTTTATCGGTTAAAAGCTCAGTTGAGAGTTTTTCGTTCATGAGGCGTCTCCATCGTTTTGCGAAAGTAAAAAAGTGGCTCGAGGGAATCAGAAAAAGGGACAGCCGAAGCCATCCCCTCGAGTGTATTGCAATTTAGCGCTTGTTTTTGCCCGTAACGTCGTCCGCAAGATTGCGAACGGCGTCTCCGGCCCGGTCAATCAGGCTCTCGTCTTTTTTAACGGTTCCTGTGGTGTTCATGGTACCGTCGGTCACAGTCTGACCGTTACGTCCCACCTCGAGCACTTCCTTGCCGATGGTCTCAGTGACCACTTGAGTCTCGGTCTGGGTACGCTTGCCAATTTCGACTTCCTCTACCACAAACGCCTGTTTGCTGACGTTGGCTCGCTCGGCCTCAAGTTCTACTTTAATGGTCTCGTTGCTGCCCAGAACGGCTCCGCTTACGGCCTGTCCATCTGTTACAGCGCGGCGCTCGATAACCACTTCTTCACGGTCCAGGGCCACATTGACTTTCTCAGTGTGGGTCTCGACCCGCTTGCTCACTTCTACTTCGCCCACGCGCTCACGGGTTTTGGTGACGTTTAAGCGCTCCTCGAGCAGTTGCAGGCGCTGAGGGGCTTTGAACAATTTATCGTCGGCGTCGTCGTCGCGGTAGTTGAAACGGCTGGTTTCGGTGACGGCAGGACCTGCGGTCAGCCCCGACTCAACCGTCTGAGGGGCTACGTAGCGGCTGTGGTCGTCGCGTCCGGTCAACATCAC
>JACMOA010000216.1 GCA_014378225.1 Deinococcales bacterium
GCGAAATTCTGGAGGGTCTGCTCGAGCACTCTCTGAGCCTGTTTACCGCGTCCGCCGTGGCCGTGTTCGAGCTTGACGGGGACGGGGAAACCCTGCGAATCCGCAGTTCGGTGGGCCTGGAGACCGAATACATCCTGCGAACCCAGTCCAAAGTGGGCCTGGGAACCTTGGGTAAGGCTTTGCTCGAGGGCCCCCCCGTGCTGCGCCCGGACGTGCTGGGAGATTTTCACAATAACCCAGACAGTTTCTTGAAAGACGGACACACTCGAGAACTGCTCGAGGCAGGTCGTTACCCGTTTCGGGGACATGTGGGGATTCCACTCAATGCGCGGGGCAAAACCTTTGGCGGAATCCTGCTGTATTTTGAAGACGCCATTGACGAGCTGGGCGAGGATGACCTCGATTTACTCAAGGTGTTTGCGGGTCAGGCCGCGCTGGCCATCGAAAACGCCCGCTTGTTCGAGGAACTCGAGGAGCAGGAAGCCCAGTACCGCATTCTGGCTGAATCGGCCCAGGATTTGATTGTCACCACCGACACCCGAGGCTTTATCACCTACATCAACCCCGCCATTGAGGGCGTCTTGGGCTATTCCCCGCTCGAGATGGTGGGCCGCTCGGTGCGCGATTTTCTCGAGGAAAGTGACCAGAAGGAGGCGTTCAAGGCGTGGCGCGAATGTCTGCGCTTGAGAGGACAGGGCGCGTACTTTGAGGGCCGCATCCGGGCCAGAGACGGCGAGAGTGCCTTCCTGGAAATCAACCTCAACACGCTGAGCCGCGATGGACGAACCGTAGGTGTACTGGCGGTGGGCCGCGACCTTACCGAAGAACACAGTCTGGCCGAAGAAATTGGCGCGAGGGGGCAGGCGTTGCGGCTGAGCGAAGAACGGCGGCTCGAGCTGCGCTCGTATCTGGCGCTGTTCACCCAGGCCCAGGAAGAAGAGCGGCGGCGCATCTCGAGAGAGCTGCACGACGACACCGCCCAGGTTTTGATTGCGGTGGGACGGCGTTTAGACCGCCTTGCCCGTGAAATGGGAGAAACGAGCTTGGTGGAGCGGGTCTCGAGCATTCGGGAAGACGTGGACGCAGCGCTGGTCTCCGTCCGGCGGTTTTCGCACAACCTGCGCCCCAGTGTGCTGGACGACTTGGGCCTGATGGCAGCCCTCGAGCAACTGACCGAGCGCTCGAGTCCTCCGGCACGTCTGGAGGTGGCCGGGGTGGAGCGGCGCTTGCCGGGACAGGTGGAACTGACCCTGTTCCGTATGGTTCAGGAAGCGCTGGGTAACGTGGGCAAGCACGCCCAGGCCAGTGACGTAAACGAGCGCCTTGAGTTTCGGGAAAGCCAAACCCATGTGTGGGTCACAGACAACGGCATCGGCTTTGACCCCTCGAGACTGAGCGAACTGCTGCTCGAGGGCCATCTGGGCTTGCTGGGTCTGCGCGAACGGGTAGAACTGCTGGGCGGGGCGCTCGAGATTGTCAGTGAAGCGGGCGCGGGGACAGAGATGCATTTCTTCTTTCCAGATTGAATTAGGAGGGTGGGAGGGTAGGAAAGAAAACACCCTCGAGCCTTTTATGGTACTCGAAGGTGTTCTTGACCGATAACACACTTCTAAACTTTGCTCAAACTCTCATTACTCGAGCCGTAACGCTCCGCATATCCGGTTACGCCGAACATGAAAGTTTTGCTCCATTGAAGCATCATGAAGCAGAGCGCGTCTAGAGCCAGGGTGAGCAGGATAGCCAGGGTTGGGGTTGCGCTCGAGCCGTCAGAAGTTCCGGCAGTTAAACCTGAAAACACAAAAAGCAGAGCGCCCAGTCCAATCACCACCTGACAGAACACAAACCAGCTCGAGACGGCATTACTCTGACTCAACAGGTTAACCTTTCCGGCGCGGCCCACCGCACGACTCGTCACCTCGAGCATCCAGGTTTGAATCGCCTTGAAAATCAGCCAGTTGAGAATCACAAACGGTGAGACCCAAATAACCACGAACACTGCTAGCAATCCTCCCAGTGCGCCCGCACCCCCAACACTGCTTAGGGTGCCTTCCAGGCTCGAGCCGCCCAGACCACCCAGACTGCCAATCAGACCTCCTACAATGGCTCCGCCTACGGTAAAAAGCAGCAATACCAGGACGGCTCCAATAATCGGAGACCACTGAGACCACACAATCCATTTGCTCAGGGTCTGAGAGAGTTTCTCGAGCCGCACTTTATCCAGCGTCTGGCCCTGACTCCAATTCATCACTCGAGCCTGCCAATCCCTAATCCAGCCAAAGACGAAGACGTAAGCCACACCGCTGCCTACGATAAATAGACCGACGAGCACCGCAATAAAGCTAAGAACTGCTTTTGACACCCCACCCAGAGCTTCCTCGGTGCTCGAGGGTAAGGTGACAAACCCTATCAAGGCTCCCCCTAAGACGTAAATTAAACCAATAGCCCCGTAAAGGCCGCTGAGAACCTGAAAACCCGTAAGGCTCACCTTCAGATTGTTGGTCACGGAAACCATTGGATTCATTATTCCTCCACCCTCGAGTTCCTTTGAACCTGGGCTGAGCAGAGAATAGCAGAAATTTATAATTTACTCATAAGGTTTTAACGCACCCCACCGTCCAAGGTCATCAGCGGTGCATACAGCTCAGGCCGACGGTCCCGGAAAAAGCCCATTCCGGCCCGGAACCTTCGCGCATTTGCGAAGTCCATCTCGGCATAAATAATGCCCTCACCACCCTCGAGTTCGGCCTGTTTTTCTCCGGTGTAGTCCACAATAAAGCTGTGTCCGTAGTACGTCTGCTCGAGGGTTTCAACCCGCTCGTTTCCCACCCGGTTGCAGCCCGCCAGATAAGTAGAATTGACCACCGCATGTCCGGTCATGGCCCGCTGCCACATCTGAAACGAGTTGGGGGTTTCCACCTCGGACGGCTCACTGCCAATGGCGGTAGGGTAGAGCAGCAAATCCGCGCCCAGCAAGGTCATGGCCCTGGCGCACTCCGGGAACCACTGGTCCCAGCAGATGCCCACCCCAATGGAACCGTAACGGGTCTTCCAGGTTTTAAATCCGGTGTCACCAGGGTTGAAGTAATACTTTTCTTCATAGCCAGGGCCGTCTGGGATGTGGCTTTTGCGGTACACCCCCATCTGCGTGCCGTCGGCATCGAATAGGGCTAAGCTGTTGAAATACGCCTGTCCCGCTTTCTCGAAAAAGCTGATGGGCAGCACCACACTCAACTCTCGAGCGAGGTCCTGAAAACGTCCTAAAAAAGGGTGTCCCTCCACCGGGTGCGCCAGTGCAAAGTATTCTTCACGCTCGAGCTGGCAAAAATACAAATTTTCGAACAGTTCGGGTAACAAGATGATGTTGGCTCCTTCCAAAGCCGCTTCACGAACGTACTTTTCAGCTTTCTCGAGATTCTGCTCGAGAAAGCTGGTCATGGACATCTGAATAATGGCAAGCTTGGGCATAGTGAAACCTCAAAGTATGTAATACGTCCGGCACACAGAATAAACACCAGACTGTCTATAAAAATATAAAAAGGTCCTCGAGCAAAGCCCACCGAAACTCCTGCTCATCGCTCATCGCTGCTGTCAAGCGTCCAAATCCGACCCACCGGCTGCTGCTGGGTCACGCAATGAAACGAGCCTCCGCCCTCAATAATCGCCCTCGAGCTGAGTCCAATGGTTTCGCGGCCCGGAAAAAGTGGGGTTAAAATCTCGAGCGCCACCGAATCCAGCGGGTCTCCGTAAAGCGGAACCACCACGAAGCCGTTGCCAATGTAAAAGTTTGCGTAAGTGCAGGCTAAACGTCCTTCCGAATTCTCGAGCCGATTCTGGGGCAGCGGCAATTCCACAATCCTGAACGGCTTGTTCTGGAGGTCAGTGAAGGTTTTGAGGCGCTCGAGGTTGTCCTGTAAAGTCTGATAATTTCCGGTGTCAGACGGTTGACACACGCTGGTGACAATCGTGCGCTCGTCCACAAAACGGGTGATGGTGTCAATGTGTCCGTCGGTGTGGTCGCCCTCGAGTCCATTCTCGAGCCACAGTAGTTTCTCAAAGCCCAGGTGGTCGTTTAAGACCCGCTCGAGGTCCTCTTGGGTCATTCCGGGATTGCGTCCCTGTTCCATCAAACACTGCCGGGTGGTCAGCGCCACACCTGCTCCGTTTGGCTCGAGCGAACCACCTTCCATCACGATGGGTAGGTCCCAGTGGTCCATCTGTAAAAATTCAGCCAGTGCTTCCGGGGCCTGAGTGTCGTTTTGCCAGTGAAACTTATTGCCCCAGGCGTTAAATTTCCAGTGAACAAAGCTGACCTCATTTTCGGTCTCAGACGCTCGAGTGACGAAAATAGGACCGTTGTCCCTGAACCAGACATCGTCGAGTGGAACGCGGTGATAGGTGACGGGCGTACCGGAAAGCCGCGCTCGAGCGTCTTGTTCAGATTCACCGTCTCGCACCAGTAAATGGACACTCTCAAAACGGGCGATGGTTTGTATCAGAGCGGTAAATTCTTGGCGTACCCGCTCGAGCTGACCAAACCACAACTCGTTGTCGGCAGGCCAAGAGGTCCAGGTGGCCGCGTGTGGAGTCCATTCGGCGGGTTGGGTGAAGTTTAACGCTCGAGGGGTAGGGGTAGTGAGATGGCGAAGGGGCATAGGCATTTAGTGTAACAGCCCAGCCCTGGTGGGCAAGGACGCAGGCCCCTGCTCAGAGGGGCAGCAGATAATAGAGACGCTGAACTTTTTTAGGTTGGCTAGAAAAGCAGCTACTCGGGACGCTGCAAAAATTATCTGAGTTGCGCCTTGAGAAAATTCGGTTAGCCGACAAAAATCTGGTGCTCAGCGTGGGCGGGTATGTGGGAGAATGCACTCGCGCGGAAATTGAATGTGTACAGAGTAAGGGGAAAATATTCGCTGGCTCGAGGAAGGCCGCTTGCTTTGATTCGCTCGAGCTTTAATTTCCGGGGGTGGACCCCGGCAAGAAAACCACCCGCACCACCATCACTGCTGCACCGAAGGCAAAGAAGGCCGCCAGACCCAGATAACGCGCCCCCACCTTGCGCTCCATAAAGCGCCCGGAGAGTAATACCTCCACCAACACCAGACTCAGCACCATAAACGAGGTGTACATCCAGTGCTCCCAATTGCGGCTGGGGTCCAGCGGCTGGCAAGCTTGGGTGCCACACACGATGGAGTCACCGGGTTTCAGGCCCGGAGTGGCGATGGGGGTTTTAAGTCCCATCAGAGCCAGGGCCACGCCCGAAAGCGTGAAAATACCTATCAGAACGCTCAAAATTCGGTTGTAAAACAGGAACGCTCGAGCGCTGGATTCAGGGCGCACCAGATAAAAGAGGCTCCAAATCGTTTGTACAAAAAAGAGAAAAGCTACAAAGTAAAGACCGAAGGCAATCGAACTCGAGTGAATTGCTTTTAAAACGTCCACAGTCTCACCTTAGCACCTGTTCTCTCGAGCCGGAAGGGACTCCTCACCCGAGTCCTATTTTTGGGTCTTAAAAATACGAAAATCCTGCACTGGGAAAGCCTACAGAATACTTTTTGCTATTCTGCTTAGAGCGTACTTTTCTTGACCATTTACGCTTTAAAGTGCTATAATACAGTGTTTCAGGACGGGGAATACGCCCCATCCAGCCCAGAAGAAGAGGCCCGGTCAGCTCGAGTGTGTGCGGCTCGAGAGTGTATTTCTGTGGCGCTCTCTGCGGCTCGAGTATTTATAGTGCAGCCGGGTGCTGTGCAACACACTGTTTAGAAGGAGTTTTAATGACCCAACCCACACAAGAATACGATGCCTCGAGCATCAAGGTGCTCAAAGGACTCGAGGGCGTGCGGATGCGCCCCGCCATGTACATTCAGGGCGGAGTCGGCATAGACGGCTATCACCAGCTTATGACCGAAATTGTGGATAACGCGGTAGACGAGGGTCTGGGCGGTTTTGCCACCGAGGTCACGGTGACGTTGAAAAATGACAGCAGCGTCATCGTGACCGACAATGGGCGCGGGATTCCGGTCGATATGATGGAGTCCGAAAACCGGCCTGCCATTGAGGTCATTTTCTCTGAGCTGCACGCCGGGGGCAAGTTTGACGCCAGCGCCTACAAGGTGGCAGGTGGCCTACACGGGGTCGGCTCGAGCGTGGTGAACGC
>JACMOA010000217.1 GCA_014378225.1 Deinococcales bacterium
GGCTTCGGGCGGCAAGGTCAAACTGGGTAACTTTTACTCCACCTACGCGCCCTGGTATATGGCGCTGGTGTGGGCCGACGGCGGTAATTTCTTTTCGCGCAGCGGCGACCAGTGGAACCAGACCTTCAACTCTGCCAGCAGCAAGAAAGTGCTCAGCTACTGGAACAACCTGATTCAGAAAGGCTACGTGAGCACCCTGCCCGCTTTTACCCCTGAATACAACAACGCCGTGGCCAAAGGCGAAATTGCCACCGCGCTCGAGGCTGCCTGGGGACCCAACGGCTACACCACCAACGCCAAGAATCAGTCTGGTCAGTGGCGCGTAGCAGACCTGCCCCAGTGGACCAAAGGCGGTAAGAAAACCACCGGAAACTGGGGCGGCAGCTCTAATGTGGTACTCAAACAAAGCAAGAATCCTAAAGCCGCCATGCTGTTTTCGGTCTGGCTCAACAGCAGCAAGGAAGCCATTGAAGCGAACTGGACCAACGCCACCCTCTTTCCGGTGGCCAGTGCGGGTCTGAAGTTGCTCACCGCCAACGAAACGGCCAAGCCTGGTGCCACGGCCACATTCTTCGGCGGTCAGAACATTCTCAAGCCGTACTCTGCGGCGGCGGCACGGGTCAACACCAACTTCCAGTGGGCGCCGTGGTTCACCTTTGCCAACGACAACTTTAACAAGCACCTGGACGGAATGGTCAAGGGCAGCCTGACTTCTGACCAAGCGCTCGACAACTGGCAGGCAGAGTCCCTGAGACAGGCCAAGAACGACGGCTACAACGTCAAATAACTGGGAACGGGAACGGGAGCAGGCTCGAGCACTTTGTAACGGTCTAGCCCCTTTCCCTTCTGGCCCCTCCCAGCGTTTTGGGAGGGGTTTTTTACTTGAACGCAGCCCCCTGAAACCCAGCTCTCTGAAACCCAGTTCCTGAGAACGTCTGAAAATATAGGGTCGGATTCTCGAGTGCGTCCTATTAGCCGTATCCTGGCTAGCCCATCCTGGTGACTCAAAATGAAAAACTCTCGAGCGGCCTACTTTTTCATCGCTCCGTTTATACTGGTGTTTACGGCCTTTTATCTGGTTCCAGTGGGCTACGCAGTGTACCTGAGCTTGTTTGTACGCAAGCGCATTGCTACCGGTCAAGCCCCACAAGAAGTCTTCTCTGGCCTGGATAACTATGCTCGAGCGTTTTCGGACTCCGAATTCTTGCGAAGCCTAGCCAATATTGTAGTTTTTGGGGTGGTACAAGTTCCGCTGATGATTGGGATTGCGCTATTGCTGGCGCTGGCGCTGGATAGCTACAAAGGAATTGCGCTGAAGTTTTTTCGCACCGTATTTTACCTTCCCTATACCCTGCCTACCATTATTGCAGGCTTGCTCTGGGGCTACTTATACTCCAAAGACCTTTCGCCGTTCAACCAGATTTCGCTGGCACTGGGTGGGGGCAAGATTGACTTTTTCAGCGGTCTGGCGCTATTTTTCAGCATCGGGAACATTGTCACCTGGACCTGGACCGGGTACAACATGATTACCCTGTACGCTTCGCTGCAAAATATCTCGCCAGACCTGTACGAAGCAGCGCGAATTGATGGCGCAACCGGTTGGCAAATCTCGAGGTTTATCAAGATTCCACTGCTGCGCCCCACCTTGCTGCTCACGATGATTTTCTCGGTGATTGGAACCAGTCAGATTTTCTCTGAACCCTTTGTTTTGCGCTCGAGCGGAAATTACGTCCCGGACAACATCACCCCCAATATCTACCTGTACCTCACCGCCTCGAGAGATGGAAATTTTAGCTACGCCGCGACCCTGGCCATTATTCTGGCTCTCATCACCTTTGCCTTCAGTGGTTTCTTTTTGAAGGCTGCTGGATTTTCAGGAGAAAGAAAGTGACCGCCCCCAGTGTGCAACAACGAGAGGTACGCTTGATGAAGCGTACTCGGAAGCGTCCCGGTGAGCGAATGAACTGGACCCTGATCCTGGTTTTGGGTCTGTTCGCCATTTATTGCCTGCTGCCGCTGTGGTGGGTTTTCGTGAACATGTTCAAGGACAACCCACAGCTTTTTAGCAGCTTCGGACTGTGGTTTTCTTCGCCCAGCCATCTGCTCGAGAACCTGAATACCCTGTTCACCAGGGAAGACGGCATCTTCTGGACCTGGCTTCGTAACTCCTTCATTTATGCGGGGTTTACCGCCGTGCTGACCACCATCATTTGTGCGCTAGGCGGTTACGGCTTTTCTAAATACAACTTTGCGGGCAAAGGTCCGCTGTTTGCGCTGATTCTGGGAACCATCATGGTGCCGTCTACCGCACTGGTGCTGCCCATCTTTTTGCTGATGCAAAAACTCGAACTCATCAATACCATCTGGGCAGTCATCCTACCCTCCATCATCAACCCCTTTGGGCTGTACCTGATGCGGGTGTTCTGGGACTCTGGCTTGCCTGATGAACTCATGGAAGCGGCCCGCATAGACGGCGCTGGACACTGGACCATCTTTTGGGAAATAGGTTTGCCGCTGGTGCGGGGCGGTCTGGTAACGGTGGGGCTGTTCAGCTTTGTGGCCTCCTGGAACAATTTTTTCTTGCCCCTGGTGGTGGTTTCCAAGACCGAACTCTTTCCGATGACCCTGGGACTTTCGGTGTGGAACACGATTAGCACCGGCCAAACTCCCATTTATCCGGTGATTATTCTGGGTAGCTTGATTAGCATTCTGCCCCTGGTTATTGGCTTTTTGACCCTGGGCCGCTTCTGGCAGGGCGGATTGGGCGCGGGTGCGGTAAAAGGTTAGATTTCAAAAGTTCGCTTTTCAAAAGGGCGCACAACCGTGCGCCCTTTTGGTTACACTTTAAATGCACTTCAACTACACTCCAAGAACTATCACTCGAGGACCCCATATGACCCCAACCGAGCATTTTTTCAGTGGTGAAAAAGACTTTCGCATCGTTTATCAGATTTCAGAACCCCACAGTGCTGCCTCGTACGGTCCCGCTCGAGCCGTTGTCGTGCTGGTTCACGGCAACAGTGAGCACATGGGGCGCTACGCGCATGTGGTGGAGGCTTTAGCTGCTCGAGGGTTCACCGTGTTCAACCACGACCACCGGGGCCACGGTAAAAGTGCCGGGGTGCGTGGCGACGTGGAAGATTTTGGATTCTTCGTCTCGGATTTGCGAAAGCTGGTGGAACTCGCTCGAGCGCACAGTCCAAACCTGCCGATTTTTATGGTGGCCCATTCGCTGGGCGGCCTGATTGCCCTGACCTACACCCTCGAGCATGAAAGTACCCTGTCTGGGCTGGTGTTGATGAGTCCAGCGCTCGAGTTCGGTGCGGATGTCTCGCCACTTCTAAAACGTTTGGCTGGAGTGATTGCCAAAGCCGCGCCACTTCTACCTATTACGCCGTCTCACAAGCAGCCGGACAGCGTGCTCAGCCGTGACCCCGAGATTCAGCGCCTGTTTGATGAAGACCCACTGTGCTACAGCGGCGATGTTCGCGCCCGTTACGGCTATGAACTGCTCAAGGCCGCCCAGAAGGTGAAGAACCGGGGTCGTAATCTGACCCTGCCCATTTTGATTCAGTACGGCACCGACGACCGCCTGGTGAGTCCAGGTGGGGCTAAAGCGCTGTTTACCCGTCTGCGCTCGAGCGATAAAACCCTGCTCGAGTGGCAGGATGCCAGACACGAATTATTTAATGAACTCGAGAAGGGTCAGACTATTGAAACGCTGATAGCTTGGCTCGAAGAGCGCAGTGAGCGGATTCTGGGCTAAACTACTGAATACGATGGATAACTCAAATGCATTTCAACTCGGCGTCTGTGACTACCCCGAACACGTTCCGCAAGACCGCTGGCAGGAGTACGCCAGAACGCAAAAAGCGTTGGGACTATCTTATGTTCGCATCGGAGAGTTTGCCTGGAGCAAGCTCGAGCCGCTCGAGGGCCAGTTTCAGTGGGACTGGCTGGACCAAGCGGTAAATACCCTGCATGCCGAAGGCTTAAAAGTGGTGATGTGTACGCCCACGGCTACACCCCCTGCGTGGTTGATTCGCGCCCACCCCGAGATTCTGGCTTTTGATGCCACCGGAAAAATTCGCGAATTTGGCTCGAGGCGACACTACGACTTCTCGAGCAGGGTTTTTCGGGAACACTCGAGGCGCATCACCCTGGCGGTAGCGGGTCGTTACGGTGGGCATCCCGGCGTGGTGGGCTGGCAAACCGACAATGAATTTGGCTGTCACGACACCTCGCGCAGTTACGGCGGCGCAAGCGTGGCCGGGTTTCAAAGCTGGCTCGAGCGCAAATATGGTACCCTCGAGCGCCTGAACAAATTCTGGGGCAATGTGTTCTGGAGCCAGGATTACAACGAATGGACCCAGATTTTGCCGCCTCACAACACCGTTACCGAACCCAATCCCTCGCATGTGCTGGACTTTTACCGATTCTCGAGCGACGCGGTGGCTTCGTTTCAGGAGGAGCAGGTCAAAATTCTGCGCGAACACTCCCCAGGACGCTGGGTCACGCACAATTTCATGATTTTCTTCTCCGAATTCGACCACTACAAGGTTAGCGAGTGCCTGGACTTCCCGAGCTGGGACAGCTACCCCACCGGAATGCTCGAGTTCTTCGCGCCAGACGGCACCGGAGTGGCACTGAAGGCCAAGTATGCCCGGACTTGACACCCAGACCTGATCTCGTGCAATCAAGACCTCTACCTAGGCCTCAGACTGGGGGGTCCACTCGAGGCCAAGGGCCGCATTCACCCGCGCACAGCAGGCCACTGGGTAATGGAGCAACAGTGTGGGCAGGTTAACTGGGCGCCGTTCAACCCGCTGCCCGCTGCGGGCGCTGTGGCGCTGTGGACCGCGCAGGGCTGGGCGCACGGTGCAGACGCAGTGGTGTACTTTCGCTGGCGGGCAGCCACAATGGCCCAGGAAGTGATGCACTCTGGCCTGCTGCGCCATAACGAAACCCCAGACCGGGGTTATTTAGAAATCAAGGCCCTCGAGCGCGAAGGCTGGACGGTTGCTCCGGTAGAAACCAAAGTAGCGCTGCTGCATGATTACGAAAGTCTGTGGATTTTTGACGCTCAGAAGCACTCGAGCAGACTGAGTTACTGGACCCAGACCCTGACTTACTACATGGCGCTGCGTTCACTAGGGATTGACGTGGACATCGTTCACCCAGATTCAGACCTCTCGAGCTACCGCCTGATTGTGGCCCCCGCGATTACCCTGATGACCGAGGCTCGAGCGAAACACTTTGAGGCGGCGGCGCAGCACGCCCAGATGGTTTTTGGACCGCGCACTGCCTACCGCACCCAATCGGGCCGAACCTTCGAGGAGGGCCAGTTTGGTCCACTGACGGGCTTGGTAGGCGGTCAGCTCGAGAACTTCGATTCGCTGCGCCCCACGCTCGAGGTGCAAATTGACGCTCACAGCGTCAACACCTGGGCCGAGTGCTACACCCCCACTACCGCAAATGTGAAGTATTCCTACTCGAGTGGACCCTTAAAAGACCGTCCTGCCGTGCTCGAGCAGGGAAACGTCACCACCATTGGAGCTAACAGCCAGACCCTGATTCTCGAGATTTTGAGCGCCAAGCCCGAGGCCATTGGACTTACGCCCATGCTCATGCCTGAAGGGGTGCGGACCTCGAGCCGTGCCGGGAAAACCCTGGTCATGAACTTCAACGAAGAAGCGGTGAGCTGGTTTGGTAAAACGCTCGAGGGAGTCAGTTTTTCGGAACTGTGAGATTGGGGTGTTCTGGAAAGTAGAAA
>JACMOA010000218.1 GCA_014378225.1 Deinococcales bacterium
CCAATCGCGGACTTCTGACGGTCCATACGCCCATAATCATCGCCAAATCCCTTGCGAACCCGCAAATAGAGTACCCCATCGCGCCCGCCCAGGCTGTGCGAACCTTCTTTGAGGTGAAAGTCCACCCCCGCCGCCCGGTCTGTAAAATCCACCTTTTGACCTTTTGGCACGGTCACGTCCAGGCCGCCCACCGCGTCTATGAGGGTTTCCACGTACTCGGTACGCACCACCGCGTAGTAATCAATCCGCTTTCCCAGCAGGCTCTCGAGGTCGGTCTTGAGTCGCTCTGGGCCACCCACCTTATAGGAGGCGTTGATTTTGCGCCCTAGGGTGGGTAACCAGGTGTCTCGAGGGATGCTGAGCAAGCGCACATCTGTTTTGAAAAAATCGGCCAGGATGAGGGTATCGGTTTGTTTGCCGTCCACCAATGGAGTGGTTTCTCCCGCTTTACAGCGGCGGGCAGGTGCTCGAGGTGTGGCCCAGGCGCAATATTCCACATCGAGTCCGGCAATCAGCACACTAAAACTGGGCGCTTCGCCCAACGGGGCCAGCAAGCGGACCCCACTCTGAGCGCTGCCCTGCCAGACCAGCAGCGCGTAGCCCACCAATGCAAGGCTCGATGACAGAAGACCCGCCACCTGCACACCTCGCCACAGCGGACGGCGCGAATGGAGGGCGGGTGGAGGTGAAACCGGAATGCGGGGTGGGTCTAGGCGTCGTTGCACAGCGTCTTCATCTTATAAAAAATCGGCCCCAAACATTGGGTTTGCATGACCATCTCAGTAAAGCGTTTAAGCAACCTAAATTCAGGAATACAATTTCACTAATAAAACAGGGAACGGGCAAAGCTCGAGGAAAACTTGAGGTCCTGATGTACGGCCAGGGTGCGTGGGTGAACACAAATACCACGTCCCTGAAGATATTCCACTTTACTAAAGATAGCCTTTTCCAACGCTGCGTCCAGGTCTGTGAAGGCCAGTTCGCGGATGTCGGCGTTCACCCCGCGTCCGGGTTCGGATACGTCGGCCACGTAGATCACTTTAGAAAGAGGATTCCCCACCCTGGGGCCGGTGGTGTGGTCCTCTACCGCCTCGAGCACTTCCCGGTCCTGATAGCCCCAACGACCCAGCAGGGCGCGGCCCGCCCGTCCATGGACCGCCAGTGCGTGACAGGCATCCTGGGAACACTCAGCAGGTGCAAGGCGCAACAATTCAGCGCCGCTCAGGTCTCGAGCCACGTCGTGCAGCAAACCGGCTGTAAACGCGCGGTCTGCATCCAGCCCGTTTGCCTCGGCAATAGCGTAAGACAGCGCAGCCACCCGCATGACATGCCCATAACGTTTGGGCTTTACCATCGCCTTGATTCGCTCGTTCCAAACCGAGAGTTCTGCCATCAGATAAGGCGGCAAATGTGCATCCAGGGCGTCCGGGCGCTCGAGCAGCATGGCCGAAAGCTGCGTCTCAGACGGCATCCGTGGGGTAAAACGAGGCAGGGTGAGGCTGTAAATAGTGGGTCACTCCTTTGATGGGTCAAAACCAGAAGAGGAGGGCGTAGCCCGGTCAGAATAAACTGGTCTGTTCAGGACGTGAAAAGTCAAGACGTGCTAAGCGCTCAGCTCGAGGGCGAATGAAAAACCTGGCTCGAGGGTAAAAGGTCACTATTTAAGTTTGGGCGAGGGCTATAAAGAAGACCAGAAGGGAGAAAAGGGGTTGGGAAAACTCACCGGACTTCCAGAAACTCCGTAACAACAGGGGCCGTCTCATCAGAGGTTACTATAGCAGACCTCTTTCTGAAAAGTCTGATTTAGGGGGCCTTTATTTTGTGCATCCACCTTTTTGGATATGCTCAAACATATTAAGCCCACAACTCGCTTCTGCAAGGGCTTTTCCCTCGAACATAAGGGGCCTAATCTTTTACATCAAAATTGATTGACCAGTTGGTCAAACTATGCTAGGCTCTGATTCGCTCACGTTTTCCCCCTGGCCTCCAGAGCATTTTGAAATACCCAGGCTTGAGGTTTGAAATAATGGTTTAAACTCGAGCAGATTAAACTCGAGCACTCGGAGGCAAGTTCATGGGCATCGGCATCACCGCAGTGGGCGGATACGTTCCAGAAAGGGTCATGCCTAACGCAGAATTTGAGGCGCTGCTCGAGACTAATGACGAATGGATTGTGGCCCGCACTGGAATTCGGGAACGCCGCATCGCTGCCCCCGAAGAAACCGCCTCAAGCATGGGGGTTCAAGCCGTGCGTGACCTGCTCAAGCGCAGTCCAAAAGCACTCGAGGGCGTGGACCTGATTGTGTGCGCCACCAGCACCGCCGACGCCACCTTTCCCAGTACCGCTGCACTCATCGGGTTACAGGTGGGTCTGCCCTCGAGCGCCGCCTTTGACATCTCTGCGGCCTGTGCAGGCTTTGGACACGCGCTGGGCGTGGCCTATGGTTTGCTCTTGAGCGGGGTTCACCAAAAGGCTCTGGTGATGGGCAGCGAAACCATGTCGCGCACCCTGGACTGGACCGACCGTTCTACCGCCATCCTGTTTGGCGACGGCGCGGGTGCAGTGGTCCTCGAGCGCGTACCAGACCCTTACGGCATTCTAGGCGTGACTCTGGGCGGAGACTCGAGCGGAGGTCACAGCCTTTATCTGATGAACGACGCGGATGTTCTTCCCGGCCTCGAGCACCCAGGTCCCAAATTGACCCAGAACGGGCGCGAGGTGTTCAAATTTGCGGTCCGAATCGTTCCCTCAGCCACGCTCGAGGTGCTGGGCAAAGCGGGACTGGGCATTGAAAACCTGGATTTCTTGATTCCACATCAAGCCAACGTTCGCATCCTCGAGTCCGCCTGTGAACGCCTAAACTTTCCCATGAGCAAGGTCGCCCTGACCCTGGACAAATATGGTAATACCTCGGCAGCTAGCATTCCCCTGGCGCTCAAAGATTCCCTCGAACACTTGAAAGACGGTGATGTGGTGGTTCTGGTCGGCTTTGGCGGCGGTTTAGCGTGGTCGGCGGTGGCTTTAAGATGGAAAATGTTATGAGTTTGGTTCTTGTCTTGGACAAAGCGGCACTGTCTTGGCGAGAACGGCACCTTCCGGGTCTTGGCGAGAACGGCACCTTCCGGGCCGCGCCGCGTCTTGGCAAGAACGGCACCTTCCGGGCGTCTTGGTCTAAGCGGCACCTATCGAGCCAAACCGCCTGCTCACCTATCGGGCCTATCCGCCGGTTCTCATTTCTCTGTTCTCGGTTCTCGAGGGTCCATTAGAACGCTCTGCGTCTTTTACTGAAAACCCATTCCCCACAACCCCAACGCACAACCCCAACAAACGGACGTGACCCCATGATTGCAGCACTCTTTCCAGGACAAAACTCGCATGCACTGGGCATGGGCGTAGAATTTGCAAACGCTTTCTCCGTCGCTCGAGCGACCTTCGACACCGCTGAACAGGTCGTTCCCGGCCTCACCTCCTTGATGCAGGAAGGTCCGCTCGAGACGTTGACCTTGACTGCAAATCAACAGCCTGCACTGGTGACGGCCAGCGTTGCCGCGTACCGAGTGTGGCTCGAGCACACGGGTTTAACCCCGAGTTACGCTGCTGGACACAGCCTGGGCGAGTTCTCAGCGCATGTGGCGGCGGGCAGTTTGACCCTGACGGATGCTCTAAAACTGGTTCGGGCCAGGGGAACTTACATGCAAGAAGCCGTGCCGGAAGGCGTGGGCGCGATGGCAGCGGTGATGGGCGAACCCGATACCGTGCTGCAAGCCTGCCTCGAGACCCCTGGCGTGGTGGAGGTAGCCAACTACAACGCGCCGGGTCAAACAGTCATCAGCGGTGAGCGCGGCCCGGTGGAAGCGGCGTGCGTGTTACTCAAAGCCAACGGCCTCAAGGTGATTCCGCTCAAGGTCAGCGCCCCGTTTCACTGCTCTCTGATGACCCCCGCCCGAGAAAAACTCGAGCGAGACCTCGAGCAGACTCTCTTCCATCGGCTCGAGTTTCCGGTGGTTGCCAATGTGACCGCACTCGAGGTTTCCAATCCCGGTGAAATTTTGGCGCTGCTGAGTGAACAGGTCACGGGCAGCGTTCGCTGGGTGGAATCCATCCGCAGGCTCGAGGCGTTAGGCGTGACCGAGTTTATCGAATTTGGCTCTGGAACGGTTCTAACCGGTCTGGTTAAACGGATTTTGCCGAACGCCAAACTGTTTTACATTCGCACACCCGCTGATGTGGAAGGTTATGTTGCAGGGCGCTCGTAATGCGGGAGAATTAAAATGGTAAACATACAAAACGCACTCGTCACCGGCTCGAGCCGGGGGTTGGGACGGGCCATTGCCCTCGAGCTGGGACGGGCTGGATACCGGGTGGCGGTACATTACGCAGGGCGTAAAAGTGCGGCTCAGGACGTGGCCACAGAGATTCGCTCGAGCGGAGGTCAGGCCAGTGTGTTTGGCGCGGACCTGAGTGACCGGGCAGCGGCCTCGAGTCTGGTGAACCGGGTGATTCTTGAGTTTGGTTCGCTCGAGGTGCTGGTCAACAACGCGGGCATCACCAAAGATGGCCTGCTGATTCGCATGAAAGACGAGGACTGGGACAGTGTATTGCGTACTAACCTGGACTCGGCTTTTTATACGTGCAGGGCCGCCATCAAGAATATGATGCGGGCGCGGTACGGGCGGATTGTCAACGTCTCGAGCATTGTGGGCGTGCAGGGCAACCCTGGACAGGTTAACTATGTAGCCAGCAAAGCGGGTTTGATTGGGCTTTCCAAAGCGCTGGCCAAAGAATACGGCTCGAGGGGAATTACGGTCAACGCCATTGCGCCGGGGTTTATTGAAAGCGATATGACCGCAGAACTTCCGGAAAAAGTCAGGGCCGCTTACCTCGAGGGGATTCCGGCGGGGCGCTTTGGCAAACCCGAAGAAGTGGCGGCCACCGTGCGCTTTTTGTGCTCGAGCGAGGCCGGATACCTCAATGGCCAGGTGATTGGGGTAGACGGAGGAATGTGATGGGCCAGAACAGTACGACGGTGTGCTAGACTCGAGCGCGACAAATCCCATACACTCGATTTACACGGGATAACCCAAACCAGAGAACATTCCAGGAGGAACAAAGATGTCCGTATTTGACCAGGTAAAAGAAGTAGTGCTGGACAAGCTCCCCAACGCCGACGCCGACAAGGTTCTGCTCGAGGCCGCATTCATCGAGGACCTGGGCGCAGACAGCCTTGAGATTGTGGAACTGGTGATGGGCTTTGAGGACAAGTTTGGAATCACTATTCCTGACGAGGACGCCGAGAAGATTCGTACTGTGGCGGACGCGGTGAATTACATCTCCAAAAAGCAAGACGCCTAAATCGTCGCTCGAGCGCGAGACGCGGGCGTTTGCTCGTGTCTCGCTTTTTTGGTTATGAGTTCTCAGTCATCAGTTTTCAGTAAAAGACGTGGGACGTTCTAATGGACCCTCGAGAACCGAAAACCAAACTCACCACCCATAACTCACCACTCACAACCCTCCGAAGGAGACCCCATGAACCGTGTCGTCATCACTGGACTCGGCCCCGTTACCCCCATCGGCATCGGCAAAGAGCCGTATCACCGCGCCCAGCTCGAGGGAAAAAACGGCATTTCTGTTATTACCAAATTCGATACTACGGGCGTGGCCTGCAAATTTGCGGGTCAGGTGCTCGAGGACCTTTCACTTTTTCTGGACAAGAAGGAAATGAAATACTGGGACCGCTTCGTGCAGTTAGCGGTGATTGGGGCAGACTTGGCGGTCAAAGATTCGGGCCTCTCGAGCGAGGAACTGAACAGTGAGCATGTGGGCGTGCTGATTGGCAGTGGAATTGGCGGCATCGAGAGCTGGGAAGCCCAATCTAACGTGCTTTATACCAAAGGTGCCAACCGCATCAGCCCGTTTTTTGTACCGATGATGATTTGCAACATGGCGTCTGGCGCGGTCAGTATGCGTTTTGGCGCTCAGGGACCGTGCAGCACGGTGGTGACGGCTTGCGCTACTGGTACGGGGGCCATTGGCGATGCCTACCGCATTCTGCAACTGGGCGAGGCCAAGGTGATGATTGCCGGAGGAAGCGAGGCCGCCATCACCGTGATGAGCATGGCTGGGTTTTCCAACATGAAGGCGCTGTCCTTCCGTAACGACTCGCCCCAGACGGCCTCGAGACCCTTTAACGCCTCGAGAGATGGGTTTGTGCTGGGCGAAGGCGC
>JACMOA010000219.1 GCA_014378225.1 Deinococcales bacterium
ACGCTCGAGGATGGGCCGCTGGGCGTGAGCATGAGGAATCTAACTTTTTCCTACCTCGAGAGCGGCGACAAGTACAATCCCGCCACGGGCGCGTACACCCTGAACGCTAAAAAGACCCCCATCAAACCCGGCGACGAGTACGAGGCGGGAAACCGCCTGGTTACGGACCTGTCACAACCTTTTGCGGTGGACCGCCTGATTACGCTGGGTCTGGTGGACAACACTGCCCAGACCGCCACCGGGCTTTATCTGCGCTACAACGGCAACTACGGTTACGGCTACCGCACCACCTTCCGCGAAGAAGCCGACACTCAGGGGTTTTACGGCAGTGTGCTAGGTGTGGACGGTTATGCGGTACGAAATGTCCATATGGACTTCAACCCTATTCTCTCTGACCTCAGTTCCTCAGAAAACAGCATCCCACGCGACCTTGAGCGCACCCAGTTTTCTAAAGAAGTTCAAACGGTGGTGTTCCGAGGAATGCTGCTGCGTGATTCAAAAGGAAACTTTAACCCTCGAGCGGGAATAACCCGAGCAGAGCTGGCTAACGCGCTGGTGTACAGCACAAGTCTGGGCCTCAAGGACCTGGTAAAGATTTCGGACGTGACCGGGAATGATTTTGTAAATGTGGCGGTCTCGAGAGGATACTTATCGCTCGAGGACGGCAAGTTTATGCCAGACCGCAAGGTGACGCGCCAGGAATTTGCACAGGCCATCACCGCAGCCTTCGAGGATTACCGGATTGAGAATTTAAAAGCTGCTCCACTCGAGGTTTCGGACGCGGCTAGAATTGGCTCGAGCGCACAGGCCGCTGTGGGCAAAGCGCTGGGCGCGGGTTTGCTGGCTCCGCTAAACGGGAAATTTGCCCCCTCGAGCGTCGTAACGCGGGAAGACGTGGCGGTGGCGCTCTACAAACTGATGGGCTTCAAGTTCTAGATTTGGGTTTTGCACTCGAGAGGGAAGGTCAAATTTGACCTTCCCTTCATCGCTGTAAGCTATAACTCGAGCATGAAATTTCCTGCTCGAGCGGTTTTGTTATGTTCCCTAATGGTCCCTGTAGTCCAGGCTCAGGCCAAAACCTATACTCTGGCTGCTTTTGGCGACAGCGGTGAGGTGAGCAGTCTTCAGGCTCGAGTGATTGCCAGCGCGGTAAAAGCGGGTCCCTACGACGCACTTTTGCTGATGGGAGACAACATCTACCCGCGTGGCGAGATGGAAAAGCTCGAGTCTGTTTTTAATCGGCCTTTCGCGCCTCTGCTCAAGTCCAAGCCCCAAGTCTGGATGGTGCTGGGCAACCACGACATCATGATTGATAACGGAGTGGCGCAGCTCAAAGCTTTCGGGTTGCAGCGCTGGAGCCGTGAAACGCTGGGTGCGCTCGAGCTGTTTAGACTGGATTCCAACGCGCTGGGTAAAGAGCAAATGGCGTGGCTCGAAGGAGCTTTAAAAAGTAGCAAAGCTAAATTCAAGGTCCTGACCATGCACCATCCGGTCTACTCGAGTGGACTACACGGCAACCGCTCAGATTTGGCGCTCAAACTCGAGCCTCTAATGAAAAAATACGGCGTGCGGGTGGTCATGACCGGACACGACCACAATTACGAGCGGCTTGAGGTGGGCGGCGTTCACTACATCGTGTCCGGCAACTCCAGCAGTATCCGCAGGGTGGGCCGTCAGGCGGGAACTAAAAGTGTGGCTCGAGCGGGTGGGTTCCTCAAGCTCACTGTGTCTGATAAAGTTTTGAAGGTGGAGCAGATAGACACGTCTGGAGCGACTTTTGATACCCTCGAGCTGAAGTAGTCCTACAAAGCCGCCGGGTCTATCCAACCGCGCCGGATGCCGTACAGCACCGCTTCTGTCCTCGAGCCAACCCCTAATTTACTGAAGATGTTGGCCAGATGCACCTGCACCGTGCGCGGGGAAATGTCCAACTCTCGAGCGATTTCTTTGTTGGTAGAACCGCTGGCTGCAATTTTGAGCACCTCGAGTTCACGGTTGCTGAGTCCTTCTTCATCCGGCGGCGTGGGATTGGCCTGGGCTGCAAAACGCCCCAGAACTTTCCTGGCTACGCTGGGATGCAGCACGCTTTCGCCGCCTGCCACCGCCCGCACTGCGTTCACGATTTCGTCGTCCCTGGCGTTCTTGAGCAGATATCCGGCGGCTCCGGCCTCGAGCAGCGCGAACACGTAAGCGTCGTCGTCGTAACTGGTTAGCACCAGCACTGCCACGGTGGGCTGAACAGCTTTAATCTGTCTGGTGGCTTCGATACCGTTCATATTGGGCATCGAAACGTCCATCAAAATCAAGTTTGGCTCGAGACTCTTTGAAAGCTTTACCGCCTCTAGACCGTCTGCGGCTTCGCCCACCACCCAGAAATCTTCAACCCCCTCGAGCAGTTCACGGGTTCCTTTACGAACGACGGGATGGTCATCCACCAATAAAATGCGAATTTTCTGAACGTCTTCACGTTGTAATTCTGAATTGGGTAATTCTTCCATAGGATAAATTATAGGCGCTCGAGTACTCTACTTTTACTTCTCAACCGATAACTGACAACCCACACCTGATACCCTATTCCCATGCACCCACTTTTCCAAAACATGGGACTCGAGAATCAAAAAGTTCTGATTTGGCATCACGACGACCTGGGCATGACGAGGGGCCACAATGCGGCTTTCCTCGAGCTGGCAGGAAAAAATCACTGGACCACCGGAAGCATCATTTTCTGTGGCGAGTTTGCTGAAGACATCGCTCGAGCGGTGGGACAAGACCCTGCGTTCGATGTGGGGGTTCATCTGGCGATTGCAGGCGATTTTGTGCCGCTGACTTTCGGTGAAAGTTTGCGGGATGTGGACGGCAGAATGTGGCGCTCGAGCGAGGAAGCCTGGAGCCACCTGACCGTGCCAGACGCCGAGGCAGAGATGCGGGCGCAGATTGAACGTGCGCTCGAGCTGAATGTGGACATCACACACCTGGATAGCCACATGGGAACGGTGTTCAGACCGGACATTCTGACCGTTTACCTGCGGCTGGGCTTTGAATTCAGGGTTCCGGTGATGCTGCCTCGAGCCAGTAACTTTCCATTGCCAGACGCGATTAAAACTCTTTTGGGTCAAATTATTGAAAGTTCACCCTTGCCCACACTGGACCGGGTGGTGATGGGCTGGGAAATTCCCGTGGAGCAGAAAAAAGCCTGGTATCTCGAGCAACTAGAAAGTCTCGAGCCAGGAATTTATCCCTTTTTGCACCACGCCGCTCGAGCGACAGGCGAGAACATCTGGCCCGGTGACGTGGCCGATTTTGAGGCTTTTCAGGACCCAGACGTGGTGGCGGCGCTGGGTGAGTGCAGGCACCTGACTTACCGGGAAGTGCGCGACGCAATGCGTTCTAGCCTTTGAACTCGAGTGCGACTCCTATTCAAGCCTCTTGGTAGGCACGTTTTAACCACTCGAGCAAACTTTATGCAGCGCTCGAGCGTTGTTCCCCCTTAGAATTGCCTAAAACCAGCAACAGAATCACGCCCAGCCCCACAACTATCACAAAACCCCGCTCGAGCGTTCCTGACATTCTGGCGACCCGCGAACTCGAGCCATAGAACAGACCCGTTTGCGCCCTCAACCTCGAAAAATCAAATCGGGTTTCAGGCCCTCGAGCGAATTCTTGCCACACAGCGCCATCGTCAGCTCGAGTTCGTATTGCAGCATATTGAGCATTTTGCTCACTCCTGCCTCGCCACCGCAAGCTAAACCCCACAGCACCGGACGGCCCAGAAAGACAGCCCTTGCGCCCAGCGCCAACACTTTGAGCACGTCTGAACCGCGCCGAATTCCGCCGTCCAGATAGACCTCAAGCTGACCATTTACAGCTTCAACAATTTCTGGCAGGGCCTCTAGCGTGCTCACCGCTGTGTCCACCTGCCGTCCGCCGTGGGTAGAAACCCAGATTGCATTTGCTCCATGCTCGAGGGTCAACTTTGCATCCTCGGCGGTCAAAATGCCCTTAAGCACGATGGGAAGGTGGGTGATGCTCCGCAACCACTCGAGGTCTTTCCAACTCAAAGAAGCGTCCATCTGCGCGGCCACAAACTCGGCCAGACCGTCGCCCCCTTGTGAAGCAGGCGGCATCCAGCCCTGCATTCCCGCGTTCTTGATTGAAAGGTGCGGTGGCAGGCGAAACAGATTGCGAACGTTGATTTCACGCCGTCCCAGCCGGGGCGTATCTACCGTAAGCACCAGCGCCCTGGCTCCGGCCTGCTCTGCTCGAGCGACCAATGAACGGGTCAGTTCGCGGTCCCTGAACACGTAAAGCTGAAACCACCAGCGGCCCTGCGCCTCGAGTCCCACCTCTTCCATGTCGGTGTTGGACAGCGTGCTCAGGGTCATCAGGGTGCCAAATTGACGGATGGCCCTGGCGGTGGCGCGTTCGCCTTCATTGTGGGCCATGCGGTGAAACGCGGTGGGCGCGGCGCAGAGCGGGGAACTCAAGTCTAAGCCCAGCAACGTGGTTCGGGTATCCACGCTAGAGACATCACACAGCACTCGGGGGCGCAGTTTGAGACGGCTAAAAACGGCGGTGCTTTCCGAAAGCGTGTGTCCATCCATCGCCCCACTCGAGTAGTATTCCAGCGCACCACGCTCGAGCTGAGCTTCGGCTAGCGTTTTGAGGTCGTGCAGGTTGTAAACGTCGTTCAAGCTCTCGAGCATGGGGTTTTCTCCGGGTTTTGGTTTGGGCTAGCATAGCCGTTTCAGGGGTGATTTAGGCGCTCGAGGGTGGGGGGCAGGGGAGTAGGGGGTAGGGGAGAAAATGCTGGTCTTGAAACCAACGGACGGCTCATTTTTGCAAGAGTTCGCGCAACTGAGCAGCCGTTCGCGGCATATCTTGCTGCTCGAGGGTCTCTAGGATTTCCAACTGGGTTTTGACTGGATTCTTGAGGTTTGCTTGAACGGCTTCCAGCGCTAGTATCACCGGACTTGGCTCGAGCCGCAATAAATGATAT
>JACMOA010000220.1 GCA_014378225.1 Deinococcales bacterium
AATGTCCTTGTAGTAGGTGGGAACGGCGGTGGCGGTGGGGCGGAAAACCGTGCTTTGCGCCTGACTCGAGGTGCTGACCAGTACCCCACCGACCAAGCTCACTAGGGAACATACGACTGCGAGAGATTTATTCACGCTTGAACTCCTTTTGACGCTCGAGAGAATGTTGCTGCCTAAACCGCTTGACCAGCCTGCAAAAGTTCTGCTGCTCGAGAGCCTCGGGCTTTTTCAGCCTTCAGCCCTCAATCTGCGGCGCTCGAGCGTAAGGCGCGTTTTTTAGTTGGTTCACTCAAAAATTGCAGGCACATGGCCGGAAGTAGGCTCAGGCTCGAGACCCCGACGGCTAACACGGTGAAGACCATCATCTGGCCCAGGCTGGCCACCGGCTGGAGCTGGCTGACCGAGAGGGCCGCAAAGCCCGCGCCCAGCGTCATGGCGGTAAAGAGGATGCTGCGTCCACTGGTCACTAAGGTATGCTCGAGCGCTATTTCGGGAGTGTTGCCGAGGCGGCGTTCCTCGAGAAAGCGCACCGTGAGGTGAATCGCGTAATCGCCCACCCCGATAGCCAGAGCGCCGAGGAGCATGGTGGAGATGTCCAGGTCAATGCCCAGCCACCCCAGTAAGCCGTATTGCAAGATGATGGTCATCAGCAGGCTCGAGATGGTAATGACCGCAGCCCTGAAAGAGCGCACAAAGCTGTCCACGATAATCACCAGCACAATCGCCAGGCTCAGACTGATGATGAAGTCGTGAATCAGCGCGTCCTCGAGCGCCAGAACATTGAGCGAGTTTCCGCCTACCTTGACCTGGGCCACGTCCCTGAACACATCGTTTGCCAGAGTTTGCACCGCGTTATAAAAGGCGCGGGTTTCCTGGGTATCGCCCAGCGGAATCGAAATTGAAACCAGGGTTTGCCGCTGGCTCAGCGAGAGTTGTTGGGTCATCTGCGCGGTGTTACTACCCGATTGGTAAATCAGAAGTTCCTGCAAAACCTTTTCCCGGCTACTGGGAATTTCGCGTTTTCCATCAAAAAGCGAGTTGAGGGTCAGCACGGTATCTGCGATGCTCACGGTGTTGCCGATACCGGGAATCTCGGCTTTTGCCCGTGTTTTAAAGGTTTGAAGGGTGTTCAAAACCTTTGGCTCGAGAATATCGCCCTCGAGCAGCAACTGGATGCTGGCCGAGCCACCGAACACGCGGTCTACCCTGTTTATGCTCTGGACCGTGCTCGAGTCCTTGGGAAAGAAAGCCAGAAAAGAGGTGTTGGGCTGAATTTGCATCACACCGATGAGGCCGAAAACTACCAGCACGCCTGCACCCACAAACATGGGAGTGCGGTGGCGGAAAACGAAGTGAGCCAGTCCCTTCAGAAAAACAGAGATAATCCCTGTGCGGGTGGGCTGGACCTTCACTTTGGGCTGTGGCAGAACATTGACGAGTGCAGGCACCAGAAACAGAGCGCTGAGCAGCGACCCCAGCACACCCAGCACAATCAGGGTTCCCACGTCGCGCAGGGTACCGATGTCGGAGAGCCACAGGGTCATCATGGCGACCACGATAGCGAGGGCGCTGATAATGACTCCCGGTGCAGTCTGGGTGTACATGGCCCGCAGTGCGTCCACTTTGGTTTTACCGTGCGAGAGTTCGCTGTAAAAACGGCCCAGCAGGTGCAGCGAGAAACTGCTGCCCACTGCTAAAATGGCGATGATGCCGATGGTGGTCAGCGCCCCAGCAGGTGCGCCCGTCCAGCCGTACAGCCCCAAGCCGATGTTCATACCGAAAAAAACCTGAACCAGCGTCAGGACAACCCCGTGAACCGAGCCAAAGTTCAGAAACAGGAAAACCATAATCAGGACCAGTGCGAGACCCCCCACCACTTGCAGGTCGTTGACGATAGTGCGGTTGACCTCGGCGGCAATAAAGGCTGCCCCAGACAGCGAGATTTCCCCGCTTTTCCAGCCTGCGTTCACCGCCTGGGGGATGTCCGCCCCAAACTTTTGTTGGTTCACACCTTCTTTCATCTGCACCACGATGACGGTGTTTTTTCCGTCCCTCGAGACCAGACTGCTCGATTCCGCTTCAAGGTAAGTGCGAACCGCTGCGATTTCGGCGCTCGAGAGGTTGTTTTTACCCACCAGTCCCGTGGTCCTGATGAAGCCATCTTCTTCAGTGAGCCGAGAAAAGTTAGCCAGCGACGTGACCCGCTCGACCCCACTTACCCCCTCGAGCGCGGTGGTCAGAGTGCGAAGTTCGTTGAGCGTGGGTGCGGTGTAAATGTTGCCCCCCAGCACACCAATCAAATTTTCGCTCGAGCCAAAGGTTCGCTTGATTTCGTCGTTTATCGTCAGAATGGGGTGATGGTCTGGTTGAAAAGCAGTGGTGCTGCTGTCCAGCTTGATGCGGGTTGCGCCGGACATCACCAGTGCAGTGACCACGATAAAGCCTAAAATCACGGGCCAGCTTCGGTTGAGGATAAATTCAATCAGGGCTTTCACAGGCACTCCTTGAGCGGGTGAGAGGGTGATAAGCAAAGGGCCAGGACGCGAACAGGGAGCGCTCGAGAGGAGAGGTACGGAATTGATAAACGACAGGTCAGTTATTATTCAAGCAAAAAAATTAAATTCCTCCTTCAGCAGGCTCGAGGCCCCGCCAGAGCAGCGCTACAAAATCCTCGAGAAAACTTTGGGCGTTGATTAGGCTCGAGGTAGACTGAAGTTTCTGGGTCATGGCCAAACCCGTTGCGGTATGCAGCAAGGTCATGGCCGGAATGATGGGGTCTCCCCGCTGAATGCGTCCCAGCGCCATTTCGCGCCCCAGGTAGGACACCAGAGCAGCAAAGTCGTTGAGGATGTCGGGTGGCTGTGGCGGCTCGACAGGGTGTGGGGATTCTTCCGCTTCGGCGGACCGCTGCCGCACCGCCCAGGTCATCATCATTCCGGGCAGCAGGTCCCTGACGTAATCAGCAATCTTGTGAGCAACGAGCAGCAAATCTGCTCGAGGGTTCCCGTGTCCAATGGCCTGCTCGAGTTCGGGAGTCCAGAACCCCGCTCGAGGAGAACGGGCCATCGCCGCAAAAAAGAGCGCCTCTTTGGTGGGAAAGTGTTTGAAGATACTGGCGCTCGAGATGCCTGCGCGGTTCGCTACATCCACGGTGGTGGCACTGAGTCCCTGCTCGAGAAACACCGCACGGGCGGCCTCGAGAATCTGAGCAGAGGTGATGGTTGCTATGCGGGCCACGAAGCAATAGTAACTGATAGGTTATTTATTTGTCAAGTGGATAACTGGGTGTTCAAAAAAGAATCAGCGCTCGAAGGTGGGAGTGCTATTGGGTGCAGCTTCTCAAATTCTTAAAGGGTTGATGACCTATGAGCAGGTGCCGCTCGAGTGTGAGGAGGAGCCTTGAACTCGTGTTTATCCATTCAGAGGTTTCAAAAGCCTATTTGCCCGTAAATTTATGCCGCAAACGTCAAAATCGCCTCAGGTGTTTGACGTTTGCGTCATAAATTTAAAGCTTCGCCCAAAGAAAATACCCTTCGCTCGAGCGCATCGAGTAAATTGAGGCTCTATGGTCCCCCTCGAGCTGTTCTTTTTCGTTCTCGCCTACGCTGTGGGAAGTTTGCCCCTCGGCTTCTGGCTCCACCGAGCCGAGGGGCAACACCCCGCTACCCTATCCCCGCACAATCTGGGCATCGAAAACGTGTGGCGCACGTTGGGGCCGCTGCCCAGTGTGTTGGCTTTTATGGGCGATGTCCTCAAGGGCTTTGTAGCGGTGGCGCTCACCCTGAGTTTACCTGGTCCCGAGGCCGCAATTTTGGCTGGTCTGGGCGCGATGCTGGGCCACTTTTATCCCCCGTTGGCCCTGTTCCCTGACGCTCCCAAACGCGGACGTGGAAACATTGTTCTACTAGGGGTTTTAGCCGGATGGTCGGCGGTGGGCTTACCAATTTGGAGCTTACTGATTCCGCTTTTGGTCTTCGGCGCAATTCTTGGTTATAGCGGCTATGTGGTGCTCTCGAGCGTGGCCGCTCTGACCCTGCTCACGCTGTTTCTGAGTTTTAGCGAACTTCACTTTTTTGCGGTGTTGCTGGTCTGGGCCATGCTGGGCCTTTACCTGTGGCGTTCTAAAGAACAGTTGGGGCGCGTTCTGGACGGCACCGAACCTCGAGTGGGCGAAAGCGTTCCCGTGACGGGTAAGAGTCCAAATCAGGTGGTGGCCGCTTTTATGGTCCACCCCATGAACATCGCCGACTTATGGCAAACTGGGCGCTTCAGGTGGCTCGAGCCGTTTTTTGGACCGGGAAAGTTACCGCTCGAGTGGGCGCTGGCGCTCTCAGAACACGTCCGTCCTATGAAGGTAGATGAATTGCGGGGTATTTACACCGCAGGCGGCAAAGAAATTCGCTGTTACCTGATTGGCGCACCCCTGCTGCCCCAGGTCATCTCGAGCAAACCGGAACTGGCCACCGCTCGAGCGATTCAGGGTGCAAAGCTGGCCCAGGAACTGGGCGCGTCTGTGTTTGGGTTGGGCGCGTTCTGGAGCACCGTGGGTAACAAGGGTCTGGACGTGCAGGCTGCACTGCCGGACCTCGCCATCACCAACGGTGGCGCGTACACGGCGGGAACGGTGCGGGCCTCTATTCCCGCCATCCTCGAGCATTTTACGGAGCTGGGCCGCGACCCGTCAAGCTCTACAGCAGCGGTGGTGGGGGCCAACGGCGTGGTAGCCTTTGGTATCGCCCGTTCCATTGCCCCACACTTTAGTAAGGTGGTTTTGGTGGGCCGTAACTCAGAGCGGCTCGAGCGCTCGAGGATAACTCTGGAAAGGGCTTTTCCCCAGACCCACTTTGTAGCAGGAACCGACATGAATCTAATCTCAAGCGCAGACCTGATTTTTAGTGCCACCAGCGACCCTAACCCGGTGATTTTTCCCCAACACGTCAAACCCGGAGCCTGGATTTTTGATGAGGGACGGCCTGCCGACGTAGACCTCTCAGTCTCGAGTGTACCGGGTGTGCGTCTGATTCCCGGTGGGGTGGTGCGGCCTCCTGGTAGCATGACCCAGCGCCTGGACATGGGCTTTGGTGTGGGTCTGGTTCCGGCGTGTCTGGCTGAAACCCTGATTATTGCCGCCAACGGGTGCTTTGAGCGGGTTTCCCTGGGACCGCAAACCTCGAGCGAAAACATCGCCTATTTTGTAGCGGAGGCGGAGAAATTGGGCTTCGAGGTAATTGGATAAAGACCCGCCGGAGGCGTACCCCCTTCACCCTCGAGCGCCGACCCACGAAAAAAGCGCCCCAGAAATCCAGGGCGCTCTAAATCCTAAAAAACTCGAGAAAGTTTAAACGCTGGCAGGTGCAAGAACCTGCTCGAGCATCAAATCAATTTCGGCAACGGCAGCGTTGTGCTCAATCTGCTTGCTGACGCTCACTTCGGTGGCCACGATGCGCTTGGCATCGTCCAAAATAGCGCGTTCCGTAACCGCCAGGGTGCGGCCCTGAGCACGGCGGTGCAAGGTTCCCACCAGTTTGGTGATAACTTCAATGTCACCTTCTTGCAAAATGGTCAGCTCGCGGCGGTGGCGTGGGGTCCAGGCAGCGGGCAAATCCAGGTCTGGGAGGGCTAAATTGGACAGCAACTCCGGCAGCAGTTCCATCGGGGTCACGCGGCGCAGGCCCAAACGGCTGGCATGAACCACTGGAACCTTGACCTGCATTCCGCCCTTGAACAGCTCGAGTTCAAAATACGATTGTGACTTTCCCAAAACTTCTTGGTCGCTGATGCCACGAATGGCTCCAGCTCCGTGGCTGGGGTACACCACACGGTCTCCGATATTGAGACTCAAAGTAGAAACTTCACTCATCCATCCTCCAATCACTGCGACCCTTTTGCGCCCCTTTTGGGACAACGCTCCGTTCAAGACCTTTAGTATTTCCGAGCATTAAACCGGTTTTAAAGGGTCTCGAGAGCAGAGGGTAAGGTGTCGCACGAGGTGTGAGTATAGCAAATGTTCATGAATAATAACTAGGACGAATGCACGGTATGAGAGGAAAGGCTTGAGAGTGGGAGGATTGGACTGCTCGGGGGTAGGAGGGTAGGAGGGTAGACAACCTTTGTTCTTGCTTTTTCTGAGGTCTGATACAAATTCTGATTGATTCCGTTACATGTTCCGCTGTCTTGAGCAGGACGGCACCTAACAGGCCATCCCGCCCCGTGGGGCCTGCCCGTGTCTTGGCCTAAACAGCACTTTCTGGGCTAGGCCGCTGGAAATATCGTTCACTACGTTACCGATATTTCCGGAATCCTTGTGACCTCTGTCGACTTTTCACCACTCAAAACCTTCACCACCCAAAGCCCTCCCCACTCG
>JACMOA010000221.1 GCA_014378225.1 Deinococcales bacterium
ACCCAAGTTTTCGCTAATGCACTGTTGGAGCATTTTACGTCAAAACCTTACGATGGCGGAGGTTGGGCCTCACGGGAGGAGCGTATCACCCAGACTACAGCAGACTTTCTGGACATACGGCTCGGTGCTTGGGGTATTCAGGTTGACCGCTCTAAACTTTCAGAGTCGGAAGAGGCTTGGATTCATGTTGCCCTGATATCTAACCCAGACGAACGTTTTCCTCTTTACTCCGGTTTTGAAAAAGCTCAGGGTGTTCTGGTTTGGTGCAATAGCGATTGAACGAAGGGACGCTCGAGCGTCCCTTCTGAAATCTTCTTGGCTGGCTCGAGCACTTCCCAATTTACCCAGTGAACGACAATAGAGTGTCCACACCCTTGCGCTCGTGCTCGAGCAGCCCAGACCGTCAGGCGAGTAGGCCCGACAGGTGCGCCGAGGCCCGTGAGGCGGGATGGTCCGATAGACGGCGAGGTCCGTTAGGTGCCGTCCTGCTCAAGAAAGTGCCGCTTATTCCAAGACGCCGTTCTGCTCAAAACGTGCTGTAGTTGGTCCAAGACACAGAACCAGGGGTATAGCGGGAAGAAAAAGCAACACATCCTCAACCTGATTTGCGCTCTTTACAATCTTGACCTTGCCGCTGCATGGTGACTTTCGCCGGAGGTCTGATGCTCGAATTGAGGTGCTCGAATTGGGCCTAGGTTCGCACAATTTGAAGCCAAACCCTTTAGATTCCCATAGAGATATACTTGACGCTCAAATACTCCTCGAGTCCCCAGCGTCCACCCTCGCGCCCAATTCCACTCTGTTTAACCCCGCCAAAGGGACTCTGTGGATTCATGGCAAAGGGTGCGCCATCGTTCACACCTACAATCCCGTACTCGAGCGCCTCACTCACCCGCCAGGCGCGGCTAAGGTCGCTTGTGAAGAGGTAAGCCGACAATCCGTAAGCCGAGTTATTGGCTGCCTGTACAGCTTCTTCTTCGGTCTCAAAAGTGACGATGGGAGCCACCGGGCCAAAGGTTTCCTCCTCGAGAATCAGCATTCCCGCTTTTACGCCCGAGAGCACAGTGGGGGTGTAAAAAAGACCTCCTGGCGCAGTTCCCCCGGTCATCAAAGTTGCGCCTTTCTCGAGGGCGTCGGCAACGTGCCGCACCACTTTATCCAGGCCCTGCTGCTCTACCAGTGGCCCCACCTGGGTGCTTTCCTCGAGCGCGTCTCCAACAATGAGCGCGGCGGCCTGTTCGGACAAGCGCCGCCCAAACTCTTCGGCAATGCTCGAGTGAACGTAAAAGCGGTTTGCGGTGATGCAGGTTTGACCGTTGTTGCGCCATTTGGTGAAAAACACCTGCTCGAGGGTTTTGTCCAAATCAGCGTCGGCAAAAACCAGCACCGGGGCGTGTCCTCCCAGCTCGAGTGAGACCCGCTTCATGGTGGCGGCAGACTGCCTGTACAAAATCTTGCCCACCTCGGTGGAACCGGTGAAGGTCAGCTTGCGGATGCGGTCATCCGCAAAAAAAGGACTCGAGAAGGCGGCGGGGTCATTTGTGGGAAGCACTTGCAGCGTTCCCTCGGGGCCTCCGGCCTCGCGCCAGAGCTGAGCTGCGTAAAGCGCAGTCAGGGGCGAAAGTTCGGCGGGTTTGTTGATAACCACGCATCCGGCGGCCAGGGCCGGACCCACCTTGCGGGTAATCATGGCCAGGGGAAAGTTCCACGGTGTCACCGCGTAAACCACGCCCACCGCTTCATAGCGGGCCATGCCGCGTTTGTGTGGAAACTTGGAAGGAATGATTTCGTCGTTCATCCTCGAGCATTCGTCGGCGTAGAACTCCACGAATCCGGCGGCGTAAGCCACTTCCCCTCTCGCTTCCTTGATGGTTTTTCCCATCTCGAGCGCCATGAGTCGAGCCAGTTTTTCCTGGTGTTCCATCAACAGTTCAAACCAGCGGCGCAGCAGCTTGCCGCGCTCGTAAGGCGGAACTTTTTTCCAGCTCGAGAAGGCCGTCACAGCGGCCTCGATTGCCTCCTTCGCCATCTCTGGAGTACAGTCTGCCACTCGAGCAATCTCTGCACCTGTGCTGGGGTTGGTGACTGAAAAGGTGCGTGGTGCGGCTTTCCAGCCTCCAGCGATAAAGGCGTCGGTGTAAAACTTGTCCTGGACTGCGGTCATGGATGCTCCTTTGAGAGGTTTTCAGTTCTCGGCGCTCAATTCTCGGGAAAATGAAGAGTGGTGAAGGTTTTTCTGCCTCGAGAATTGAGAAATCAGGTTGGCTTAAGCGGGGTCTTTTTACCTACCTTATCTTCCCCGCCGACAAAGGTTTGTAAGACCTTCAGGGATGTCAGTTCAAGAAGGCCAACCTCGCGCGGATTACGGTCCAGCACCACTAAATCGGCCCACTTGCCCACCTCGAGCGTACCCCGGTTTTCCGAGTCGCCCTGAGCTGCCGCGCCGCCCATCGTATACGCCAGAAGTGCGTCCTCGAGCGCCACTGGACCCGGCCCAACGGTGCAGGCAGCCTGCATTCCGGCCAGCGGCGAAACCTCGCACACCACCGGGCCATCGCTCGAAAAGGCCACCGGAATATCGTGCTCGAGCATGTTCTGGAGGTTGTAACAGCGCTCCATAAAATTGTCTGGCAGGTAGCGCCGGAAGTTGTCGCCGAGTTCCTGCCAGAAAATCGGCTGAGGAACCGCGAAAATTCCCATTTTGGACACCCGCTCGAGCTGGTCTTTGCCGGGTAAACCAAAGTGCTCGAGGCGGTGCTTGATGCTCAAAGGGAATTCCTGGTAAAGCCTCTCGTAGACGGTGATGACCTGCTCGAGCGCCACATCTCCAATGGCGTGGGTCCCGATGCGAAACCCCGCCTGGTGTGCCTCGAGCATCAACGCGAACAGCTCCTGGGTTTCAAAGCGCAACACACCCTGAGACGCAAACTCGGTGTTGCGGTAGGGTTGGCTCACCGCTGCGGTGGCCCCCGATAGCCCCCCGTCGGAAAAGAACTTTACGCTGTCACAGCGCAAGAAATCGCTCGAGCACTTTTCGGGCAATGGATAGGTTTCGTTGCCGCCATCCGGCTTACGAATGTAGAGCAGATTAATGCGGATGGGTAGCAGTCCCTTTGCGTCCAGTGCGCGGTAAGCCGCGTAAAGTGGGGGGTCTACTGCGGGGTCGGTGGCACTGGTAATGCCCAAACCCCTCAGATAATGCGTTCCGGCCAGAATCCAGCCCTCGTAGTCGGCCTGGGTAAAGGCGGGAATGGCCCTGAAAATCAGGCCGTAAGCCGTTTCAAAAACCAGCCCCCGCTCGAGGTCCAGTTCTCCCCCTACTGGACTCTGTTCGCTCGAGGTTACGCCTGCCACTTGCAGCGCTCGAGAATTGACCGCGTGGATATGGGCGCAGGTACGGGTCAGCAGAACGGGATTATGCGGACTTGCGTTGTCCAAACCCGACCTTGTGGGCGAGGTTCCCTCCTTCAAGACCGCCTCGTTCCAGCCACGTCCCAACAGCCACGCTCCCGGCTCGAGGGTGGCTGCTCGCTCCTGGACGCGTTGATACAGGCGCTCGAGCGAATCCACCCCGCGTAAATCCAAAACGTTGGTCCGTAGTTGCCCCACCTTCCAGACGTGAATGTGGGCATCGTTGAAACCAGGTAGAACGGTCTTTCCCTCCAAATCGTGCAGCGTGGTTTGCGGTCCAATCCAGGGTTCCACTTCGTTCCAATGACCTACCGCCACAATCCGTCCGTCTGAAATCGCAAGGGCGCTCGAGGAGAGGTTTTGACCTGCCAGAGTCAGCACCGCGCCATTGAACAAAACCAAATCCGCCTTCACCGCGTCATCTCTGGATTACGCCACACTACAAAAACCCCAAAATTGCCGCAACTCGCGTCCTCGAGATAGTCTGGAATAATACCGTAAGGAGCGTACCCTCGTTTGAACACCACGCTCAAAACCGGGTCCGAAATTTCCCCTCGAGCCACCTTAAAAACATACTGCTCAATGCCCCTTTCACCTGGGTGTGCTGTACTCGAGTAAGCACCGTACCCTTTGGGCATCGCCCCCGCCACATGTCCCCGCAGTTTCAGCCGCCGAATCAGTGCATGTCTGGCCTGGTAAAGCAGGCTCGAGAGTTTGAAGCCCCGAAATTCGGGCAATACACCGATGTCTGCGCCATAAAGCCAGTCGCCGGATGGGTCGTGATTGCGAATGTAGTTGTTGTCTACAGCGTCCATATAGCGGTGTTGATAGTGCGAAAAATCCACTCGAGCGCGTAAATCGGTAGAGGCCGCCACCACCTTTCCGCTCGAGCGCTCGAGCAGGGCGTGCTGCCCTTCGGGAAAGACGCTGATTTGCGAGGCATAGTGTTCGGCCCGCATGAGTTCGGTAGGGGAGAGGTCGGGAAAGCTTTCCCGTTGAATGTGGGCAAGGGCGTCCACCATCTCGAGGCCACTTTGAACGACCACAAATTTGCTGTTGGTGGACTCGAGCAGGGGCGGGGTTTGTGGGGGTTGGGTCATAGTGGGGTTTCAACATTCAAAGAACTTTAACTTTCAACCTCGAGCGTTCTAAGCGCTTACTGGCTCGAGCGGGGCAGGCACAAGCCTCGCGTACAGTTCTCGAATATTGGACACCACCACTGCCAGCGCTTCCTCGAGCACGTCGTCTGGGGTGTTCAGGGCAGGCAGAAAGCGCAGACAATTGGTGTACAGACCCGCCCGGATGGTAATAACCCCTTTGCGGGCGTTCATCTGCACCAGCTCGAGCACGAAGTCCGACCACGGCTCTTTGCTCACCCGGTCCTTGACGAACTCAAGCACCATCATGCCCCCGATGCCCCGGATGTCGCCCAGAGCCGGAATGTCTTTGAGAAGGGGTTCGAAGGTTTCCCGAATTTTCTTTTCAATTCTGGGGGCGTTGATAAGCGAAACCGGATGCGAGAGAATTTTGAGCGCTTCTATGGCGGCCACACAGGCCAGCGGGTTTCCGCCGTAGGTGCTGCCCACCCCAGAAACGTGTGGCGCGTCCATGATGTCGGCCCGTCCGGTAATGGCGCTGATGGGCATACCCCCACCTAAACTTTTGGCCGAAATCACCATGTCGGGAACGACTCCGGTGTGCTCGATAGCCCAGAGCCTGCCCGTGCGCCCAGAGCCACTCTGAACCTCGTCGGCAATCATCACCGCGCCTTCCCGAGTGCATATTTCTCTGATTTTTTCCAGAAAGGCTTTGGGAACTGGAATAAACCCTCCCTCGCCAATCACGGGTTCAATCACGATGGCGGCTAATGCGCTGGGGTCCACATGCGAAACGAGTGCATCTTCCAGGTTGGCAATGCTCCAGGCCAGATAATCTTCCTGACTCATTCCGTTGGGGGTGCGGTACAGGTTGGGGACTGCAATGCGGTAGATTTCGGAAGCAAACGGCCCAAATCCCTTTTTAAACAAGCCGTACTTGCTGGTCATAGCCATAGTCAGGTTGGTACGCCCGTGGTAGGCACCCTCGAACACTATGATTCCCGCCCGTCCGGTGTAAGAGCGGGCAATCTTGACCGCGTTCTCCACCGCTTCGGCTCCACCGTTGGCCAGCAGGGTTTTCTTGGCAAAATCGCCGGGGGTCAGCCGATTGAGCATTTCGGCCAGTTCCACATGAGACTCGTAGTTGGCTACCATCGCGCACATGTGAATCAGTTCGGCAGCCTGTTTCTGGATGGCGTCTACCACCCTCTGTGGCGTGTGGCCCACCGCGAGCACGCCAATGCCCCCAGCCAAGTCAATCAGCATATTTCCGTCCAGGTCTTCGACCAGTGCGCCGTGAGCGCGTTTAACCGCAATGGGAATGGCCTGGGCCATTGCTCGAGTGACCGCAACCTGACGGCGGGCGTTGAGAGCCACACTGGCCGGACCGGGAATCGGGGTTTTGAGTTGAATGTGGGCCACGGTAAATCTCCTTTGAGAATGTTTTCGAGAACGTGCTCGAGCGCTCAGGGAACGCTTTTTGACTGCGGTGTTTGAACTGCGTTGTAGAGATTAGCCTAACCCGTGGATTCGAGGTCTGCAAGACCCACGGCTCGAGCAAAGTTGCACAGTGCAGGCCATAATACAGACTGGCTTTTACAAAAATAGGCTATTTGGGTAGACTATGCGGCTATCTGGATTTGATGGCGGTCCAGGTTTCATCGTAGAGGCGGTTATTTTTGCCCAAGTCTTTCACCGACTCGAGTTTTTTCAGCAGCGCGGCAGAGGGGTAAATGAGTGGGTTTTTGCGGTCGGCGGCATTGACGAATTGGAGTGCGGCCTGATTGGGGGTGCCGTAACGCACGAAATTGGCGTTTTCAGCGTTGACCTTGGGGTCCATGATGAAGTCAATAAAGCGGTGGGCTAGCGCAGAATTCGGCGCTCGAGCGGGGATGGCCAGGGTGTCCACCGCTACCACCGTGCCTTCTTTGGGAAGGGTAAAGCCCAGATTTTTATTCTCGAGCATGGCCGAGAGGGCGTCTCCGCTGTAGCCCACCGACAGCGCCGCCTCACCGGAAATCACGCGGTTTCTCAGGGCCACATCGGCGGCAAAACCCAGCGAATTGCTCGCCTTTTTACTGTCCAGCAAAAGCTTGCCTGCCGCCTGTACCTGTTGTGGGTCAATGGTGTTGATGCTGTGGCCCAGGTATTTGAGGGCGGGACCCATCATCTCTCTAGGCGAGTCCATCAGCAAATACTTGCCCACGCTCTTTGTGGAGTCAAACAGGACCGCCCAGCTATCGGGTGGGGTTTTCAATTTGCGCTTGTCATAAACGAGGCCCACAGTGTACCACTGAAACGGCAC
>JACMOA010000222.1 GCA_014378225.1 Deinococcales bacterium
ACAGTGCCGTTCTATCCAAGACGCTGAACGCCAAACGCCTGGGACGGTTTTAGAGTTTGACGTTCGCAGCTTCGCAAGAAGCTTTCCCTCGAGCGTTTAACCCACCCGCCCAACTCTCATTTTTAGCGGCTCTATGCTGTTCTGAAGAGGTAATTTATGACTCACTCGAGCGCCACTGTAAACGAAACTTCACCCTTAGCTCAAACGCTGCAATCTCGAGCACTCTTACTGGGAACCGTGGCCGGAATGCGTTCACAACTTCCTTTAGCCCTTCTGGGTCTGGCAGCCCGACGGGGTGGTTTTGCTCGGGACTCCACGGGCGCACTGAGCTGGTTGCGTGACCCTCGAGCACAGGCCGCGCTGGGGCTTTCTGCGGTGGGAGAACTGCTGGGCGATAAGCTTCCCCAAACTCCTAGCCGCCTGTTTGCGCCTGCATTGTTAGGCCGTTTGGTGATTGGGGCGGTAGCGGGGGTGGCACTATACGCGGAAGCCGGAGAATCCCCGCTCGAGGGGGCGGCTTTTGGAGCCTTTGGTGCAGCGCTCGGTTCGTTTGGCGGATATTATGCCCGTCTAGGTCTGAGCAAAGCCACCGAAACCTCAGACCTGCGCTGGGCCGTGCTCGAGGACGGTTTGGTACTTGGATTGGGTGTGCTGGCCTTGCAAGACAAATTGCTGGATTAGGCTCGAGGGTACGGCTCGAGGTATCAGAAAGAAGTTGTGGAATCAGGGTGCGAAGAAAACTTTCCCAACTGCCATTCGTTATCAATATCAAAAAACTCCACGACAACAGCTCGTGGAGTTGGGAACTGAATTTTAGGTTTAGAGCTTGCCCTGCCCACTAGCCAGAGTCTTGCGAACCTCGAGCAGGTCTTTTTCTACTTTGCCCAGTTCACGGCCAAACAGGCTGGCTTCTGCGCCCACGCCCACCCGGAATCCGGCGTCCAGGTTCCACTTGTAGGTATTTTGTGGCACTTGCACGGTGGCCCCAAAGTCGGCAAAGATTTTGGGGTGTACAAAAGCCGAAGCCAGTCCGTAGAAGCGAATTCCCGCTCGAGCGCCAATAAAGCCCTCGGCGTTCACGGTGGCGCTAAAGGAGGGAGCCTGAAAATCGAAGCTCTGGCTTTTCTCGTTAATCCAGTCCCAACCGTTGCCCTTGTTCCACTCCACCCCATAGCGGGCGTGAAACTCGTGAGTGGCCTTGAAGTTCACACTGGCGCTGACCTTGCCACTGGCTCCGGCAGTCATCACAATCTCGGGACGAACCACCACTGGAACTGGACCAATCCAGAAGGTCCGCACCCGCATTTTAAAGCGTGCCAGTTCGATGCTCTTGTTGAAAAGATTTTTGCTGCACTTGCCCGAGATTTTGATTTGCGAGGATTCGTTCATTTCGACGCCTGCGCTGAAGTGCTTGAGTTTAAACACCTTCAGCTTGGCTTTGGCAAAGACTTTGAAGTCGGCATAAAACGAGCCGTTCATCACCACCTTGTCGTCCCCGTCGAGCTGACAGAGCACCTTGTCCTTGATTTTCAGCTCGAGCTTGCCGATGGTTTTGCTGGCTTGGGGCGCAAGTGACTGGGCCGACAGACCCTCACCTTGTGCCTGGGGAATCAGGGCTGGACGCCCGTTGATGAATACCTCTACCCCGTCGGTATCAATCTGTTGTTCCTCAATGTCGTCAAGTGAGAGTTCTTGCTCCTCGAGCAAATCTCCGTTCTCTACCACCTCCTCGAGCGAGGCAGGAGTGGTGTCCACCTCGAGCAGTCCTCCAGCATCGCGCACCGCAACCACCCGCATCAGCAGGCCGTCGGGCAGCAAGCCTCCTGGAGCGGTGGCTTCGGAAACCAGCAGATGACCGGGCAAAAAGGCGGTGTCGGGTCCACGGGTGAAGCGCAGACGGCTAAGGTCCGGGGCAGCCCAGACCAGGGCGTTTCTGGCCGCACCAGAGAGAATGCGTGTATTGGGCGAGACTGTGACCGCCGACCCAGTGATGGGGGTGTTGTCCTCGGGAGCGGGTGTGGGCGCAGCAGGGGAACAGGCAGCGGCGGCGAGGGCAAACAGGCTAGTGGCGATGAACAATTTAGAGCTGATTTTGGCAAACATGGCTTGACTCCTTGAGGGTCTTGAGAGGAAACGAAAACCATAGCTCGAGCGTGCTCGAGGGCCTGTGAGACGCTGTAATTCAGCGACGCTCTCAAGGTAGAGCACTACCCCTTAAAACCCTCTTAAGGCTTTTTTTTCACTAGGTCAGTTGTATAGGGTCAGAGCACGCAAAAGCCCCGGTATCCTCTTGAGAAACACCGCTCTACAGCATTTCCCTATTCTAAAAGCGGGTCTACCCTCGAGCCTATCATGACCGCTTTTTCCGCTCGAGCAAAGCCTGTATGATTTCGCGGGATGGCCCGATAGGTGCCGCTTATCCCAAGACGCGGGATGGCCCGATAGGTGCCGCTTATCCCAAGACGCGGGATGGCCCGATAGCAGCCGTG
>JACMOA010000223.1 GCA_014378225.1 Deinococcales bacterium
ATACGGATTCCGATTAATTCCGCTACGTGTTCCGCTGTCTTGGTGAAAACGGCACGTCTTGAGCAGAACGGCACGTACCGGGCCTGCTCGCGTCTTGGGATAAGCGGCACTGTCTTGGACAAAGTGGCACCTATCGGGCGTCTTGGTCTAAGCGGCACCTACCGGGCCAGACCGCCTGTCCGCCTAGCGGGCCATCCCGCTTTCAAAAAGTGCTCGAGCAGTGTGGTGCAGGTGGCGGGGCTGATTTATACTGGGGTTATGACTCAAGCGTATGGCAGAACAGACCTAGAGCGCGGAGTGTCGCGGTTCCATTTCACGCTCGAGCATTACCACACCATGATTGAAGCGGGTTTACTCGAGGGCAAGCGAGTGCAACTGATTAGGGGAGAATTGCTCGAGATGACGCCAATGGGACCGCCGCACATCGGAAGAATCACCATATTGACTATGCAGCTTGTTGCATCTCTGCGAGGTCGGGCCGCTGTTTCCTCTCAAACCCCTATCTCGCTCGAGACCAAAGATACCGAGCCGGAAGCTGATTTTGTCATTCTCTCACTCGAGGTCTTTCAGGAAAGCCAGTTTGAAAACCGCCTTCCTCGAGCGCGTGAAGTTTCCGCTTTGGTGGAGGTTAGTGACTCGAGCCTTGCTTTTGATAGAGGGGAGAAGCTGACTTTGTACGCTGAAAATGGAGTGAAAGAAGTCTGGATTCTGGTTGTGAAAACCGGACGTCTCGAGGTTTACCGCAACCCTCGAGACGGGGCTTACCTGGAGAAACGCATGCTCGAGCCGGGGGAAAGTGCACGGTTTCTGGATTATCCTGACGTAGAAGTTGTCTGGTGGACGCTTTAGATTTTGGTAGGTGTATTCTGTAACATGGCTTCGATGAACGTATCCCTGTATCCATCTGGTTCCGAGGTGAATTATGCGTACTGCAAGCGTTTTGGCGTTGGTGGCACTGTTCATTTCATCTGCTCGAGCGGCAGATGCTTCGAGTCTGCTTAAAGGTTTGTTGAATAAACCGCTTCCCACCGTTTCAACCTCCTCGAGTGCGGCGGGTAAATTCAAGCCCAGCGGACAGCGGGTAGCATTAGAAGCATTTTTAGAAGTACTCAGCCAAAAGGCCGACGAGAAAAAAGCCTATGGTGACGCAATTCTCGAGGTGGTGCGTCCCATTGAGACTGAGCTGAAGAAGGTGAGTAAAGACAGTGACGCTGCTGTAGCTCTCGCTCTATATCTGGTCAGCACTTATCAACTCGTCAGCGGAAAGGAGGTTTCTGAGACTGCCTCAGACGCTCTGGTTAAGCAGCTCGAGGCCCTGTTTGCCACACCTGAGCTTCGCAAACTCACCGACCCTGAGAAGCAGCAGAGCTACGAGATTTTTTTATACACTCTAGCTTTGGATGGACTTTTATTAGAGATAGCCGAGCCGAACCAAAAGCAGGATGTCAAGGATTTAGCAGCGCAAAAGCTCGAGGGTTTGTTGGGTATTAAGCTCTCCCAGATGCAGTTTTCCGAAAAAGGACTAACCCTGTCAAGCTCCTCCAGCGCCCCCGCTGTTTCCTCCACCCAGGTGAGCAGGCTGAACTACACCGTTCCGAAGGAGTGGAAAGACCTGGGTACCGAGGAAGGTGTACGCTCTTATACATGGACCTTTTCCGAATCCGAGGGTCTTCTGAAGTCTCCTGACGGTACGTCCTCAACGCAAATGGTACCCAACACGCTCGAGGTGATGGTGCTGCCCGATATGGCGCGGGCAGGAACGCTCGAGGGTCAGGCTGGCTCGCTGTGGACGCAGCTCACCAGGGGGCAGTTCGACAAACCAGGGGTAGTTGCCCCTGCATTTCTGGCGCGGCTTCCGGCAGGAATGAACGCCGCCTACGTGCGTGGAACCCTGGACACCCGTCCTAACCCGCTGGGTACGGGTTATAGCAGCACGACCGTTTTATACAACCTGCTTTACCTGCTCGAGCATGGTGAGCGCGTGACCCCCATACTCTTCGCGGCAAGCAAGGGCGACTGGGGATATATGCCCAATCTCGATGAGGTCAGACCCAGCGTGCTCAACTTCTTGCTCAGCGTTCAATCTCCTCAACAGTTTGTGTCCAAACCCCTGTACAACTCTAAGGAATTCGTGGGTAAATGGACGAGAAGCAGCAGCTTTAGCCAGACCTACAGCAACTTGTATACCGGCTTTTACGCGGGGTCATCTACTTCCGCCTACGTGTTTCGGAATACGCTCGAGCCGGATGGAACCATGAACTACTATGCTCAAGCGGCTCAGTTTGGCATCGGCGGCACACGGGTGCAAACCTACGATGAAAAGGCTAACTGGACCCTGTCAGGAGACGTGCTTACCATCACCGTTCCAGCACTGAAGTATGTCCACCGTTACAAGGTTTACGGGATTTCCAGAGATGCCAAAAACCAGCCCACTTTGCTAGTCACCTTTCTGACGGGCTATAACAAGGATGGTGTGGCTCTCGATTCGCTTCCTGAGGACGCGTGGACTATAGACGCGGCCCGCTGAGGGCTGAGAATTAAACTCGAGGTACTGTGTACCGTTTAGCTTGATACCTCCACGCTCGAGCGGAAATATTTCATAATACTCCCCATGCAACTCCCCAAAGGATTCAAAGCCGCCGCCCTAGCCGCGCAAATCAAACCCTCTGGCAAGCCTGACCTATGCGTGGTGGTGAGCGAAAAACCCTGTGTGTGGGCTTTCGCCGGAACCCTCAGCACCGCTGCCGCCCCCTCTGTCACCCGCAACCGCGACCTCTACGCCTCGAGCGTGCCTGTGCGTGCTCTGCTGGTCAACGCTGGGAACGCCAACGCCGCCACCGGAAGGGGAGGCTTTGCCGACAATGCCGAAATGGCTGCCAGGGCCGCGCTCGAGCTGGAAATCAAGGCCACAGAAGTCCTGACCGCCTCCACCGGAATCATTGGACACCGCCTGCCGATGCAGAAGGTACATAAGGGAATTGCCGCGCTCGAGGGCCACTTTTCTACCGATTTCACCGCTTTTTCCGAGGCCATCATGACCACTGACCTCGTTCCCAAGCGCTCTGAAAAGGTTTTTTCGAGCGGGGCCAGAATGGTGGGCTGCGCCAAAGGCAGCGGTATGATTCACCCGAATATGGCGACCATGTTTGCTTTTGTGTTCTCGGACGCGAAAGTAGATGAAATCCTGTTGCGTTCACACTTTCAGGGCATCGTGAATCGCACGTTCAACGCGGTGACGGTGGACGGCGACACTTCCACTTCAGACCAGGCGATGGTGCTCTCGAGCGGGGAAATTGAAACCTCAGCGGCAGAGTTTCTGGCGGCGCTCGAGGATGTGATGCGCGACCTGGCCAAGATGATTGCGCGGGACGGCGAAGGGGCCAGCAAACTGCTCACCGTCCATGTGACGGGGGCTGCCAGCGAAAGTGAGGCGCTCGAGACGGCCCGGACCATCGCTGGAAGTCCGCTGCTCAAGAGCGCGGTGTACGGCAACGACCCCAACTGGGGCCGGGTGATTATGGCGGTGGGCCGCAGTTACACGCAGGTGAACTATGAATTGCTCGAGGTGAGCGTGCAGGGCGTGCGGGTGTTTAAAGGTGCGCCGCTCGAGTACGACGCAAAAATAGTCTCGAGCGCCATGAAATCGGATGAGGTGGTGTTCGAGGTGAATCTAGGTGTCGGACAGGCTCGAGGGACCGCCTGGGGCTGCGATTTGACCGAGGGTTATGTGAAGATTAATGCGGAATATACCACGTAGGATTTGCGAGAATTCTTCGCTCGAGCGCCCCATCACCCTTCTTTCAACCAGCGGGCCGCCTCGAGCGCGTGATAGGTCAGAATCCCGTCTGCACCCGCCCGCCGAATACTGGTCAGCGTCTCGAGCACGATTTTTCTTTCGTCTACGTAACCCGCGCTACTGGCGGCTTTAATCATCGCGTACTCGCCAGAAACGTTGTAGGCCACTAACGGCAGGTCGAAGTGGTCGCGTACTACCCGAATCACGTCCAGATAGGCCAGCGCGGGCTTGACCATTAGAAAGTCCGCGCCCTGTTCCACGTCCAGGCGGGATTCACGCATTACCTCACGGTAGCCGCCTGCGTAATCCATCTGGTAACTCTTTTTGTCGCCCCGCTTGGGAGCGCTGTCCAACGCAGTTCTAAACGGTCCGTAGTAGCTCGAGGCGTATTTGGTGCTATAGGCCATCACTGCTACATTTTCAAACCCGGCCCGGTCCAGCCCCCCCCGGATGGCCCCAATTCTGCCGTCCATCATGTCACTGGGCGCGATGATGTCCGCCCCCGCTCGAGCCTGAGTGAGCGCCATCTGCACCAGAATGTCCACGGTTTCATCGTTGAGGATTTCGCCAGATTCCGCCACCAGTCCATCGTGTCCATCGCTCGAGTAGGGGTCCAGCGCCACGTCCGTCACCAGCATCAAATCTGGGAGTTCCTGTTTAAAAGCCCGGATGACTCGAGCGAATAGTCCCTCATCATTCCAGGATTCAGACCCTCGAGCGTCCTTGAGGTCGTTGGCCAGGGCAGGGAAGAGGGCCACAGCGGGAACGCCCAATGCGTGCGCCTCATTTGCGTGCTCGAGCGCCAAATCCAACGAGTAACGTTTGATTCCGGGCATGGCGGAGATGTCCTGCGCCGTATTTTCGCCCTCGAGCACGAACATGGGATAGATAAACTGGGACGCCTCGAGAGTGGTTTCTTTGAGAAAACCGCGTAGGGAGGGGTGGCGGCGCAGACGGCGGGGACGCTCGAGCAGGTTCATAGCTGTATTTTAGGAAGTTTGGTGCAGGTAGATGGCGGGAAGAACAGACATTTGTGCGCTCGAGGGGATGCGGCAATTTCTCAAGCATCCTGAAGGCGCAAACCTGACCCTCACCGGAATGTATAACGCGCTGACAGATTGGCGGGCTAAAGGCGGGGGGTCCGAAAAAT
>JACMOA010000224.1 GCA_014378225.1 Deinococcales bacterium
CAGCCCACTTTTAAAATACATTCTGGTCAGGGAACCATCCTGCTCGAGGGTGTAATTCCCGTTTCCACCGGGAGCGCGGTACTGACCCACGCTCAACATTTGCAGTGCAAATACAGGTTGCTGGTATTTGTCTGTGCTAATTTCAGGGTAACAACGAAATTCATCCGAGATGGGCTGCTTGTCTGGGTCAAAACCCTGGGCTAGCAAATCGGTCAGTTTGGGAGCTTTCAAGGTGGGCAGATTGGCGGCAACGCTCGGGGACGGGACTTGTACAGTTTGAGTTTGGGTAGAAGGCGTCTGGGCCACTGGATTTCCACCGAAGTTCACCGAATCCGAAAGCGCGGTCAGTCCCGGCTGATAATTGCATCCATCTCGTGCAGCAACAATAGGGTTAAACCGACAAAGAAAAACAGATGCTCAAACACGGTCTGGGCTATTTTTCTCCCTCGAGTCCAGCAGTGCGAAAAGCAGAATGCAGCCCACACCCCACAGAATCCAGGCCGCACCGTACACCCTGGACTCGAGCGGGAGTCCATACAGTCCGGTCCAGGTGAAGGCGATGCCATCGAGTAAGGTTGCGGTCATGGTCATGACCACCACGGCGGGCAGCATAGCCACACCACGCAGCCCTACCATCCAGCCAATCAGTCTCAGAGCGCCAAACCCGAAGGGAAAAGAGAGGGCGAACAGCAATACCATGCTCGCGCCCTGGGTGTTGAAGACAGCCGTTCCCATCAAGCGCACCATCATGGCGGCAACAAACCAGAAGACGACCCCGATAGAAACCCAGACAGCGACTCTCGAGACGGTCATGGGAACTTGAGAAACCTGTGTAAGTTGAGTCATAAAAAACCTCCTGCTCGAGCATCTTCTCGAGCCTTTGAGACAATGGTTTTAGTTGCTCGAGGGGGCAGGATTTCTGCTCGAGGGTGTTTACATTTTTTTCCTCCTGCTTGATTTGACTTACGGTGACGGTTTTAGTTCGCGCTCGAGCCACCGAACATATTGCTCGAAAGCCTCCTGTGACCTGGTTTCCTGGCCCACGGTGAGCCGCTGGAGCAAAAGGCCGTGTACGGTGGCCACGGTGAGCGAGGCCAGCATTTCTGAGCGCTCGAGGGTCAAACCCGCCTGCCTGTAAGCGCTCGAGAGCCGCTCCACCCAAGCCGTGACCAGAGATTCACTCAACGGCTCGAGTCCCTGTGGATGAATCAGTGCGTAGCCCCACAGCTCGAAGAGGGAGCGCATCACCGGCTCGAGGTTGGGCTGGGTAAAGGTGGTCCACAGCGTCTCGAGCATCTGCACTGGGGGGCTGCCCTGGGCCAACAGTGTCTCGGTGAGGGTTAGAAACTGCCCTTCGATTTGCTGCACCATCAGGTTCAGTAGCGCTTCTTTGCTGCCAAAATGATGAATCAGCATTCGGGCGCTGGTGCCAATGCCTTCCGCCAGGGGACGCAGGGAAAGACCAGAGAAACCGTGCTCGAGCGCGTAACCAACTGCCCGCTCGAGCAGTTCCCGCTTGAGGCTTTCGTTTTTTTCCCTGGTCACGAAACAATTGTTACACGTAACAGTCGTTTCGTCAAAGGGCTGCATCAAAAGGCCGTGAGGACACATGAACCCCCGTAGGGTCTGCTCGAGGGTTAGACTAACCTTATGTTTTCCCGCCCCGGCAACGCCACCCCCAGCAAAACGGACTCCAAAGCCGAGCGCAAACGCCCAGATTTTAAAGCCGACCTCGAGCAGCTCAAAAAACTGCTGAGCTTTGTAAAGCCGTACTGGACGCCGCTCGTCGTTTCCATCATCGCTACCGCCATCTCGAGCGGGCTGAGTTTGGTGTTTCCCCAGGTAGTGGGCAATCTGGTCAACGGAGCGCTCACAGTGGGGGCGGGAACCTCGAGCCTGGACCAGTCCGCGCTACTGCTGTTCGGGGTATTTCTGGTTCAGGCGGTGTTTAACTTTGTGCGTACCTTAACGAGTGCCAGGGCTGGAGAGGGGACGGTGGCAGATTTGCGCTCAAGCCTGTTTGAACACATCATGCGCTTGCCACTGCGCTTTTTCGAGTCACGCCGCACCGGAGAAATCACCTCGAGACTGACCAGTGATGTCACGGTGGTGCAGGGCTTGGTGTCTCAGGACCTCAACCAGTTCATCACCCAGCTTTTCATCCTGATTGGCGGTGTCATCATCTTGTTCGTCAAAAACTCGCTGCTGACCCTGGTGATGCTTTCGGTGGTTCCGGTGGTGGTACTGGGTGGCGCGTTCTTCGGGCGCGGCCTGCGGAAGCTCAGCACCGAGTTTCAGGACAAGCTGGCAGACGCCAACGCCAACGCCGAGGAGTCCATTGTGGGCATCCGGGTGGTGCAGTCCTTTACCGCCGAAAAAGTGGAGGCGGGCCGCTACCGCAAGGCCATGCGGGCCGCTTTCGAGTCTGCCATGCGCCGCGCCCGCACCAGGGCCTGGTTTGTGACCATCCTGATTCTGGCTACCTTCTCGAGCCTGAGTCTGGTGCTGTGGTTCGGGGGCCGCCAGGTGGTGGATAACAAGTTGCTGGTCGGAGACCTGATTGCCTTCCTGATTTATACCCTGGTAGTGGCAGGTGCGATTGGAGCCTTGACCGGGCTGGCGACCCGTTTCAGCGAGGCCGCAGGCGCAACCCAGCGCATCTTTGAGTTGTTTCAGGAGGAAAACAATTTGGTACAGAGTAGCCCTCGAGCACTCCCAGAAGTGCAGGGCCAGGTCACGCTCGAGCACATTTCTTTTTCCTATGGAGACCGGGGCGAAACTAACGTGCTCGAGGATATTTCGTTTACAGCGCGGCCCGGAGAGGTGATTGCCCTGGTGGGACCCAGCGGCGGCGGCAAATCTACCCTGGTTTCACTCATTCCGCGTTTTTACGACCCCCTGATGGGCAGAATTCTGCTGGACGGTCAGGACATCAAAACCCTGGACCTCGAGAAACTGCGTGAAAACATTGGCTTGGTGCCGCAAGAAACCCAGCTTTTTTCCGGAACGGTGCGCGACAATATTCGCTACGGACGCCCAGAGGCCAGTGATTTTGAGGTGGAAGACGCTGCCAAAGCTGCTAACGCGCTCGAGTTTATTTCCGGGTTTCCGGCAGGTCTGGACACTGTGGTGGGTGAGCGCGGACTGAAACTATCCGGTGGACAGCGCCAGAGAATTGCCATCGCCAGGGCGCTGCTCAAAAACCCGCGTATCCTGATTTTGGACGAAGCCACCAGCGCCCTGGACAACGAATCCGAGGCATTGGTGCAAGAAGCGCTCGAGCTGTTGATGGTAGGACGCACCACTTTCGTGATTGCTCACCGCCTGAGCACAGTGCGCGGCGCAGACCGCATTTTGGTGCTCGAGGCCGGAAAGATTGTGGAGCAGGGAACACATGAGGCACTGATAGCGCAAGGTGGACTTTACAAAGATTTGTACGAACTTCAGTTTCGCCGGGACCGACCTCAACGGGCGTGAGGGTGGGATTGTGCTCGAGGCTCAAGGGGAGCATTTGTCGTTCGCCAGCTAGAGCGAGGCAGCAGAGGGGCAGGGGTGAAATTTTTAGGTGGGTCTGGCCTGTCTGGCTGCACTCGAGGGTCCACTTGCTCACTTTGAGATGAGGGTTAAGGAAAGTCAAACGGGCTTCTTAAAGCGTTTTTCACTACCATTGCGCCACCTCCACTGTCTTGGGCAAGACGGCACCTTCGGGCCTGCCCGCTCCGTTTTGGCTGGCTCCATTCTCGTGAAGAACGCCCTCCTGTTGCTACTCCTTTTAGTCGGGAAGTATTTCACCCCTGGCTCTATACTTCCACAAAATGCTTTAATGAGCGCCTCTCACACTGAAGTGGGCATGGCGAAAAGCGAAAACGCCAGCTCAGCCTACCAA
>JACMOA010000225.1 GCA_014378225.1 Deinococcales bacterium
ATGTCTGTCCTGACACAGTCGCAAGCGCAACAAACCTCGAGCTGACCGGAGCGCGTTAACGTGGCTTATGAACCTTGCGCTCGAGTCCCACCAAAATTTCAACCCCCGTTCTGAACTGGTCGAGTTGCGGCTGGCCGTCGAAAATGGCTACCGCCGCCTCGAGCGTGAAGAGCTTTCTTATCCGGTGATTTTTGGAAGGTTTATTCACGATGCAGACGGGGCGATGCGGCCCACCTTGATAGCGCTGTACGGAAAAAGTCCGGTAGGGACACCTTTGATGAGTCCGCTCGAGCAGAAAGCGGCGGCACTTGCTTACCATGTATGGCATCAACATTTGCTCGAGGGCCGCAAGGTCAGCCTCGCCCTACTTTGGGTGGAGTCGCTTCGGGCGTACAGTAGTCCGGTGGTCTGAGCTTGTTTAACCCTGCGCTCAAGTGCTTATACTCAAGCCATGCGAGACCTTTCGAGACCACTCAGTTCAGGCCATCCCAACTGGCCCGGAGACCCCCCGTTTCAGCTCGAGCGGGCTGCTCAAATCTCTGCGGGCGATAGCGTCAACACCGCCAACATTCGCACAGGTACCCACAGCGGGACCCATGTGGACGCCCCCTTTCACTACGATGAGGCGGGTTTGACGCTCGAGCAAATTCCGCTCGAGGTGTACATAGGCCGTTGCCGGGTGATTCACGCCACTGGATTCCCCATCGTTCCAGCGGATATTCTCGAGCCTTACCGCACCCTTCCCGCTCGAGTGTTGATTTTTACGGGTCAGCCCGCGCACTGGACCCACTTCCCAGAGGATTTTGTGGCGCTCGAGCCAGATTTGGTTCGCGCCCTGGGCTTAAAGGGCGTGAAACTGGTGGGAACCGATTCGCCCAGCGTGGACCCGCTCACCAGTAAAACGCTCGAGGCCCATCACGCTTTCAGGCACGCAGGAATGTACATTCTCGAGGGGCTAAATCTCGAGGGCGTGCCCGAAGGCGAATACGAGCTGATTTGTTTACCGCTGCCGCTGGTGGGCGCGGATGGCGCTCCGGCTCGAGTGATTCTGAGAGATTTAGTATGAGGCGTGAGCTGTTCAAGATGCCCCCCGGAATCTATCTCGACGGGAACTCTCTGGGACTGATGCCCTTTGCGGCTAAAGCGGCGGTAGAAAAACGACTGCTCGAGTGGGAAGAATCGGCGGTAGGGGGCTGGGACGACTGGTTTGAATTATCCGAGCGGCTGGCTCCAAAGGTAGCCCGACTGGTAGGTGCGAATAGGGATGAAGTGGCGGTTACGGGAAGCATCACGGGAAATCTACACGCGTTGTTAGCGACTTTTTACCAGCCCCAGAACGTGAGGCGTAACATTTTAGCCACCGAGCTGGACTTTCCCACCGATTTGTACGCCCTCGAGAGCTGGACCTCCCTGCACGGAACGGAACTCAAAAAAGTTCCCTCGAGAGATGGCGAAACCCTCGAGTTTGCAGACATTCTTGAGGCCATGACCGACGATATTGCACTCATATTGCTGCCCACCGTGCTCTACCGCAGCGGTCAAAAGCTGGACGTAAAAAAACTCACTCGAGCGGCCCACGAGCGGGGAGTCCTGATTGGCTGGGACGCAGCGCACTCGATTGGAGCTATGCCACACGCCTTTCACGACGACGGCGTGGATTTTGCGGTCTGGTGTCATTACAAATACGTCAACGCGGGTCCGGGTGCTCCGGGTGGGCTATTTGTGCACCAAAAACACCAGGAACGAACCCCGGTCCTGCGCGGCTGGTGGGGTCACGACAAACTCAGTCAATTCGAGATGCGCGGCGATTTTCGGCGCTCGAGCGGGGCGGGCGCTTTCCAGCAGGGAACGCCCAGCATTCTGGCGCTGGCAGCGCTCGAGGGAGCCATGACGGTGTTTGACTGCCTTGACCTGCTCGAGTTGAGACAGAAATCGCTCGAGTTGACCGACTATTTTATGGATTTGTGCGACAAACACCTGATTGAGTTGCAAATCGTCACCCCTCGAGCGCACACGGAACGCGGTGGACATGTGGCGCTGGCGCATCCAGGTGCTCGAGCGCTCAGTCTGGCCCTTCGTGAAAAGGGCGTGGTTGCCGATTTCCGCGCTCCAAACGTGTTGCGGTTGGCTCCAGTGGCGCTTTACAACACAAAGGCCGAACTCGAGCAGACAGTGCAAATCTTGCGGGAATTGCTGGACGGGATGAAAATGGGGACCCTCGAGCCTGGTCTATCCAGCAGTTCTATGGTGACATAAAGGGTTTGACCGTTAAATGCGCTCGATGCCAATACTTCTACCGGGCAGGCTCTCCTGATAACTCGAGAGGAAAAACTGGACAAGTTCTACAAAAATGTGATATATCAATTCAATGACACCTGCTCCGCCAGAATCCAATCCTCCGCTCGAACGCAAACTGATGCGCGAAGACGTGTACACACACCTGCGCGAATGGATTATATGTGGGGTACTCGAGCCAGAGGAAAAACTGCGAGACCAGGATTTGGCGGCGCGGCTAGGCGTTTCGAGAACTCCGGTGCGTGAAGCGCTGCGACGGCTCGAGGATGAAGGACTGGTGGAAACCCGCGCTCAGAGCTACACCCGCGTGACAGCGGTAGAGTTTCAGTCTGCAAAGCGCATCTACCCCATTCTGGGCCTGCTTGAGCCACTGGCCCTCGAGTTTGCCTTCTCACATTTGCAGACCCATCACCTCGAGACCATGCGAAAAGCGAATCTGGCGCTGGAAAAAGCCATAAAACAGGACGACGCTCGAGCGGCTGCATATGCCGACTCAAGCTTTCACGGGATTTACCTCTCCGAAGCCCACCATCCCGAACTCGAGGGGATTTTAAATCAGCTCAAAACCCAGCATCTGCGCTTCGAGATTCACTTTTGGAAACAGCGCAGTACCCGGCTCGAGAGCACCCTGCAACACGCGGCGGTAATTTCGGCGCTCAAAGGCGGAGATTTGGAGTTGGCTAAGAAGTATCTTGCACTGAACTGGTCCAGAGGGCCAGATTTGCTGAAAGGTACGGACCAATGACCGTTTCAAAGCGCTCGAGTTTGCGTTCAGAACTGCCTCGAGCGCTAATTCTTCCGGCGTGGTTGGCGGGTTTGCTCATCGTGTTGGTGGGATTTTCCGGTACTCTACCGCTGATTCTGGCGGCGGCGGGTGCAGCCCAACTTTCGAGCGCACAACTCTCCTCATGGGTCTTTGCCGTGACCGCGGGCAGTGGGCTTTTGACGCTGGGGTTGTCGCTGCACTACCGTCAGCCGCTGATTTTTGCCTGGAGTACGCCTGGACTGGCGGTGCTGGCCCTCACCCTACCCAAGTTTCCGCTCGAGCAGGCGGTGGGCGTTTACCTGACCGTGGGCCTAGTGATTGCGCTTATCGGGTGGAGCGGACTGTTTGAGCGCATCATGGCGCTGATTCCGCAAAACGTAGCTCTGGCGGTGTTGGGTGGAATTCTGCTCAAGTTTGGAGTGGGGCTGTTTGGAGCGTTTGCACTCGAGCCGACTCTAGTAGGTGCAGCCCTGCTGGCCTACTTTGTGGCTCGAGGGCTGAACAACCGGGTTCCGGTGGCCTGGGCGCTGCTGGCGGGCTTTCTGGCAGCAGCATTGAGTGGACGGTTGACTCTTGCGGGTGTGACCCTCGAGCTGGCCCAACCCGTCTTTTACGCACCTGTTTTTTCAGGGGGGTCTCTGCTCGAGCTGGGCGTGCCACTTTTAGCTCTGGCACTGGCGTCTCAGAACGCGCCAGGAATTGCGGTCATCGTTTCGAGCGGGTACGTGGCGCCCGTTCGGAGCGCACTGGTCTCGAGTGGGCTACTCAGTGCGCTCACCGCGCCACTCCTGGGACACGGCCTCACACTGGCTGCCATCACCGCTGCAATTGGTATGGGGCCAGAAGCGCACCCCAACAAGGATTTACGTTACGGCGCAGGAGTTGCTGCCGGATTCATCTACATGGTTTTGGGACTCTTTGCAGGTACCCTGGTGGCGCTCTTTCAGGCCCTACCCAAAGCGTTGATTTCCGGTCTGGCGGGCCTCGCCCTGCTGGGAACCATTCAGAACTGCATGACCGGGGCCTTTTCAGACCCCAGGCGGCGGGACTCGAGCCTGTGGGCCTTGTTGGTCAGTGCCTCGAGCGCTGAACTGTTCGGCCTTTCGGGGGCGTTCTGGGGACTGCTTACAGGGGCGGGAATTCACTTTTTACTCGAGCGTAAACGGGAAATCTGGTAAAGTGAGAATCTCGAGCCATTTCTTTTTCAGGAGCATTTTATGAAACTCATCTCGGTCAATCTATCCCCGCCTGCGGGTGAATACATCGCAGGATATCCAAAACAAACGGGCATCCTCAAACGTCCTGTGAACCACACCGTAACCATAAATACGCTTGGACTCGAGGGCGATTCCATCGGGGATAAAAAGCATCACGGCGGCCCCGACCAAGCAGTTTATGTGTACACGCTCGAGGACTACACTTTTTGGCAGGGTGAACTGGGACGGGCGCTCGAGCCGG